>CAZBOB010000008.1:0-46052 GCA_964492995.1 uncultured Desulfobacteraceae bacterium
TTGAAAAACGCCCCTTTTTGCTCAATTTCTGCGTCAGGCTCAAATTTTAATCCTCAAAATACTCAATGTATTCGTGCCTGCCCCGTGAAATGCGAAGCCTATTTCTCTGGGGTGGTTAAAATTATCGCCTTTCTTGAACTTAAACAAAAATTGACATTTTTCAAAGGTCTCAAAGCTTATTGGGCCTGAGCAGGTTTTTCAGGCGGTGAGGTTTCCGGCTCAGAGTGAGAGCTTTTTTCAGGCTCCGCCGGTGCAGCTTTCTGCTCTATGGGTGCTTTTTGGTCGGTCATAATTGAATTTTTCATCTTATGACCGGACAGATAGGCAAGCCCCAGAGAAGTTATCATAAAGATGATCGCCGCTACGGTTGTCAACTTGCCCAAAAACGTTGAACCGCCTGTACTCCCAAAAAGGGTCTGACTTGATCCCCCTCCAAAGGCAGCGCCCATGTCAGCACCTTTTCCGGTCTGCAAAAGGACGATCAAAATAAGGGCAATACAGACGATTACATGCATGATTATTAGGAATATTGTCATAATTGTTTATTACCAGAACTACTCTTTAAACTGAACGATTTTGCTGAATGTCTCAGGATCGAGGCTTGCGCCGCCGACAAGTGCTCCGTCGACATCAGGCATTGCCATGAGTTCTGCGATATTGTTCGGTTTAACACTGCCCCCATACAGTATCCTAATAAATTTGGCAAGCATATTCCCGAAACTTTTTTCAAGCACAGAGCGTAAAAACTGATGAGCCTCCTGAGCCTGATCGGAAGTCGCGGTTTTACCGGTTCCGATAGCCCAGACCGGTTCATATGCGATAACCAGCCTTCCCAAATCATCCGGAGAAAATCCCTCTAACCCCTTTTTTACCTGTTTGCCAAGTACGGAAAACGTATCTTTTGATTCCCGTTCTTTTTCAGATTCTCCAACGCACATAACCGGTATTAGATCATTATTAACGGCGGCCTGTATTCTTTTGTTGACGGTCTCGTCGGTTTCGTTGAAATATTGGCGACGTTCGGAATGGCCGACAATAACATATTTGCATCCGGCCGATACCAGCATGGCGGGTGATATTTCGCCAGTAAAGGCTCCTTGGGCTTCCCAAAATAGATTTTGTGCGCCCAGCGAAACACAGCTCCCCCTGACAACTTCAGATACCGGTGCGAGTGCTGTAAACGGCGGCGCAATCATCACGTCGATATCCGTGGTCCCGGCTACGAGTTTTACAAGCTTTGCGGCAGTTTCAACAGCCTCGGGACAGGTTTTAAACATTTTCCAGTTTCCGGCGATAAGTGGTGTGCGATTTGTCATCAATTGATCCTCTTTTGAGACCTTCTATATTTAGAGCTGCGAAGCGATCATGGCTGCAAGATCGACCATCCTGTTTGAGTATCCGGATTCATTATCGTACCAGGATAGCACTTTGACCATGTTGTCAACGGCGTAAGTGGCCAGTCCATCGACAATAGAGGATAATGTTGATCCATTATAGTCAGAGGATACCAGCGGAAGATCGCTATATCCAAGTATGCCGGCAAGAGATTTTTCTGAAGCCTCTTTAAGGGCGGCGTTTACATCAGTGACCGTGACACCTGACTTTTCCAAAGTTGCAACAAAATCGACAATCGATACATTTGGTGTGGGGACGCGAATGGCGAGCCCGTTTAACTTGCCGGACAGTTCCGGCAGCACCAGGGCCACGGCCTTGGCCGCACCTGTGGTCGTGGGAATTATTGACATTGCGGCCGCTCTGGCCCTTCTCAGGTCTTTGTGAGGAAAATCCAGGAGGCGCTGGTCCCCTGTGTACGAATGTATGGTTGTCATCAGGCCACTCCTGATTCCGAAATTTTCAAGGAGTACCTTGGCTATGGGTGCAAGACAGTTGGTGGTACAGGATGCATTTGATATGATGTGGTGATTTCTGGGGTCATACTGGTTTGAATTGACACCCATGACGATGGTAATATCGGGCTCCTGGGCAGGCGCGGATATTATAACTTTTCGTGCGCCGGCGGAAAGATGTTTTGATGCGCTTTCATAGTCTCTGAAAAGACCGGTGCATTCTGCAACAATGTCAACGCCCAAGTCTTTCCAGCCAAGGGTGGCGGGATCTTTAACGGAGGTAACGGCAATGGATTTCCCACCCACTTCAATGGAACCGTTTTTGGCGGTTACTTCCAGATCAAGCTTGCCGTGCACGGAATCATATTTAAGAAGATGAGCCATTGTGGCTGAATCCATGAGATCATTAATCCCGGCGACTTCCAGTTCAGCATGATCAATCAAAGTCCTGAAAACTAGGCGTCCTATCCTTCCAAAACCGTTTATACCCACTTTTATGCTCATAATGCCTCCTTTAAGTTTATCTTCGTATCCGCCTATTTCCGTTTATTTCCTTTTAAAATCCCGCTTGCCAGCGAAATACTCTTTTTCCCAAAAGCTTCAAGTTCTTGAGCGAGGTCACTGAGTTCCATATCTTTTTGAATATCCACAGCCTTGATCAAAATAGGAAGATTAACGCCGGATATGACTTCCACTTTTCCTTCTTCAAGAAATGAATAACTTAAATTTGAAGGTGTCCCACCGAACATATCTGTAAAGATAAGCACTCCTTTTTTATTATCGACCTGTTTAATGGCTTCGGCAATTTTCTTACGCAGTTTGTCAACGTTTTCTTTCAAATCTATGGAAACCGGTACCATGGTATCGGGTCGATTTCCTAAAATGAATTCAGCAGCGTCAATGAGTGCATCTCCAAGCTGACTGTGTGTTACAATGACAATACCTATCATAATGCTCCTTCAAACCTTTGTAAAATGCTCCCTTTTGCCCAATTCCGGCGTCAGACTCAAATTTTAACCCGCCACCGAACTTTGGTGGGTTAATCCTCAAAATACTCAATGTATTCGTGCCTGCCCCGTGAAATGCGAAGCCTATTTCTCTGGGGTGGTTAAAATTTTCGCCTTCCTTGGCCTTGAACCCCGGTTAAATATGAAATACGGATTTAACTGGGCAGGCAAAATTGAACATTTTTCAAAGGTCTTTTCTTCTAAAGATTGATGTCACGATGTGTGATTATGATCTGACTTCCGGGTTTTTTTATATGTTCGAATATAACTTCGGCAATGCTTACCGAGCGATGACGGCCTCCGGTGCATCCGACTGCAATGGTTAAATAAGATTTACCCTCTTTTTCATACAACGGGATTAAATAGTCAAGCAGGTCCAGATATTTTTTTAAAAACCTTCGGGTCTCATCGTTGTTTAAGACATAATTTTTAATGTCCGGGCTTTTTCCGTTTAATGCTTTAAGTTCAGGTACAAAATATGGATTCGCAAGAAACCGAACATCCATAATCAGGCTGGCATCGTGCGGGGTGCCGTATTTAAAACCGAACGACAGAAGGTTTATTTTCATGGGCGCAAAATTTTTACTTTCTTGCGCGATATAATTGATTATGGACTTTAAGTTATGGACATTGTAACGGGAAGTATCGATAATTTTATCGGCGGTAATTTTCAGGTCTTTTAACTGCTCCTGTTCAATGCGTATTCCTTCCAGAAGACTTTTGTCCTGAGACAGGGGATGATGTCTCCTTGTCTGACTGTAACGCTTAAGCAGAGTTTCTTCGCCAGCCTCTAAAAAAAGGATTTTGAATTGATATCCTTTTTTCTTTAAAGAGTCAAAAACTAATGAATACCTGGAAAGAAAGCTTTTTTCGCGCAAATCCATCACAAATGCCAGCCCCGCAATTTCAGAATCGCTTTCAATCGGCAGTTCTAAAAACTTGGGAAGAAGCGCTACCGGCATGTTGTCGACACAATAGAAACCGGCGTCTTCAAATGCTGATATTGCAGTACTCTTGCCGGAACCCGAAAGCCCTGTAATAATGATTATTTTTAACTTTTTCACTTTTTATCAACGTTCGGGTTTATAATTCTTCCTCCTCTTCTTTAATAATGGAATAAATTTCATCTCTGTTAACAGCATGTAACAGCTTTTGTTTAAAAGGGTCATTTTTTAAAATCCTTGAAATTCGAGCGAGCAGCTTTAAATGAAGGCCTGTGGAATTTTCAGGCGTTATAAGGAGGAAAAAAATATGGGTTGGAAGCCCGTCCATGGATTCAAAGTCGACTCCCTTCCGGCTCAGACCAAAACCGAGCACCAGTGATTCAAGATCTTTCGCCTTACCATGCGGAATTCCGACTCCTTCACCAATGCCGGTACTCCCGAGTTGTTCCCGTTCCATCAGCACTTTTAAAAGATACTCATGATTCATGCCGGCAATACGGGCTACAGGGGTTACGAGTTCTTCAAGAACACCTTTTTTATCTAGTGATTTCAAATCAGTAAGGATTGCTTCTTTTGGTAAAACATCAAGGATTTTCATTTTATATTCACTATCAAAACGTCTTGTAAATTCTACAACTTCTCGAAAAAATAGTTTTTTAATGGTAACCTATTTTTTTTATCAGACCAATATTCCAACACTCTCCGGCTATATAGCAGGATGAGCCAAACCAACGAACTTGATTATAGATTAGATTCTCGGCTGAATTAAGCCGTAGTCGCCGTCATTGCGCCGATAAAGGACGTTTACCTGGTCAGTCCTGGCATTAGTAAACACCAGAAAATTGTTAGTCACAAGGTCCATCTGCATGATTGCTTCTTCCACATCCATGGGTTTATATTCGATACCCCTAACCCTGATCTTTACTGTAGCTTCGTCATCCAGATGTAATGTGTCTTCAGCAATAATATCTTTTGCTCTGGCTTTGGCCACATTTCGGTGTTTTCTGACTTTTTGTTTATTCTTCTTTATCTGTTTTTCTATCTTGTCAAGAACCATGTCAATGGCAGAATACATGTCTTCGGTTACTTCTTTACCGTATATGTTGAGCCTGTCGCCGATTATATTGATTTCAGCCATATGGCGGAACTTTTCAACCGAAAGTACAACGTTTGCTTCTGCCGGGTTATATAGATATTTATCAAAACGATCAAGTTTGTCGCCTACGTACGATTTTAAATTTTCAGAAGGATCAAGATTCTTAAAAGTTACAGATGTCTGCATACTTAAGACCTCCCTAGAATTGTTTGCGTTTGTTCGATGGAAGTACTCTCATTATCTCACGATATTTTGCTACGGTTCTGCGAGCGATACTGATGTTTTCCTCCTTTAAAAGTTGTGATATTTTATCATCGCTATACGGTCTTTTTGGATCTTCACTTTCAATGATTTGCCTTATCTTATCCTGGACACTGGCAGAGGCTATGGCTTCGCCATTGAAACGGTGAATAGAACTGTTAAAAAAATATTTCAACTCAAAAATACCCCGCGGAGTATGGGCATATTTATTGGTTGTAACCCTGCTGATTGTCGATTCGTGCATCCCGATATCTTCTGCTACATCTCTTAACACCATGGGTTTCAAGTATGAGATTCCCTTTTCAAAAAAACCCCACTGGAATTTCAATATGCTTTCCATTACCTTGTAGATGGTTTTTTGACGTTGATGAATACTCCGGATCAACCATGTTGCGGAACGTATCTTTTCCTGTATGTAATCCTTTGCTTCGTTTGAAAACCTTTTGCCGTCCCTAATTGCATTTTTATAAAAATTGTTGACATGCAGTCTCGGCATCCCGTCGTCGTTTACCCAGATAATAAAATCATCTTCAACTTTGTATACAAAAACATCGGGATTAATATATTGGGGTTCTTCATCTGTGAACGGCCGTCCCGGCCTTGGCTCTAACCCTTTGATAATATTAATGGCGCTAATAATATCTTCGATATTTGCTTTTAGAGACTTGGCGATGGCCCTATAATTTTTATTTTCGAGGTGATTGAGATGATGTTTAATGATTTGGGTTACTATGGTGTCGTCAAGATCAAAATGTCTTGCCTGTATAAGCAGACATTCACTGAGATCCCTTGCACACACTCCTATTGGATCAAACGTTTGCATCAGCAATAGAATTTCTTCAACCTTTTCAGTATCAATCCCGCTCATCCGGACAATGTCTTCAACAGAGGCATCAAGATAACCGTCTTTATTAAGGTTGCCGGCAATAATGCTTCCGATTTTCTCTTCGTCCTCGGTGGGTGATGTCATCAGCAACTGCCAAAGCAGATGTTCGAGCAAAGATTCCTTGCGTGCCACAAACGATTCGAAATTCGGCGACTCCTTTTTTTCGGTTTCGGAATGTGTCCTACCCGATGAACTGTATTCATCAATATAATTACTCCAGTCCATATCATCGCGGATATTTTCTTCTATTGTGACCTCTTTTGTATCGGGCGGGTCAGCAGCCTTTTCCTCAGTCTCTTTATCAGGCTGTTCTTCAACAGAAACTTCATGGATTTCTTCTTCCAGCGTGGGATTCTCTTCGAGTTCCTGGTTGATCGCGTTTAAAAGCTCAAGCCGTGTTAACTGCAAAAGCTTGATAGCCATTTGCAGCTGGGGGGTCATGATAAGCTGCTGAGTTAATCTTAATTGTTGTCGTAATTCAAGCACCATATTATAATTTAAACTCGTCTCCTAAATAGATCCGGCGGGCGGTTTCGCTTGAAGCTATCTTTTGCGGTGAGCCGGATTCGATTATCTTACCGTCATTTAATATATATGCTTTATCACAGACTTCAAGTGTTTCTCTTACATTATGATCTGATATGAGAATGCCTATTCCCCTTTTTTTTAGATGCCCTATAATCTTTTTTATGTCGATTACAGCTAAAGGATCTATACCTGCAAAGGGCTCATCAAGAAGAATAAAGGAGGGATTCGTGGCAAGTGAGCGTGTTATTTCAAGGCGCCGCCGTTCCCCGCCGGAGAGCAGGTTTGCCTTTTGGTCTGCAAGGTGTTTTATTCCAAGTTCGTCAAGAAGCATATCTGTCCGCTCTTTCTGCTCCGATTTAGAGATGGGCAGAATTTCAAGAATTGCCATGATATTTTGCTTTACAGTCAGCTTCCTAAATATCGAAGTTTCCTGTGGAAGATAGCCCACACCCCTGCGTGCCCTCAGATACATGGGATAGCTCGTGATATCTTCATCATCTAGTAAGACTCGACCCTTATCCGCCTTGATTATTCCAATTGTCATATAGAAAGTCGTGGTTTTGCCTGCTCCGTTTGGACCGAGAAGACCGACAACGCTGCTGTCGTCGATATTCAGGCTCACGGAATTTACAACCGGTCTACCATTATATATCTTGACCAGCTTTTTTAGTGACAATGTCGCCAATTATTTCAAACCCTTTTCACCTGAATAAAATACAGCTTCAACACGTTTCTCGCCGCCGCTTTCAACATTAATGCGTCCGGTAGCTCTATAAATCGTTATTTTTTCGCCGGAAATAGAATTGTCTCCACTGACAATTCTTGAATTGTTGCCCGACAAGACAAGAACCTTAGTTTCTGTATTATATACGGCCTGCCGGGTTACTGCAATCCTGTTGTCGAAATTTATTTTGACGTTCCCGTCAGCAACTATTTTGGTAATCGATTCCTCCCCAATGGTGGGGGTGTCCTTATGGCCCGCATTTGCTTTAAAAAAGATCTTGAGCCTGTCTGCCGTGATAACGGTGTCCTCCTGAATTGCCCTTACATCTCCAATAAATTCAGCATAATCGGCATCGTTGTCATAGATCAGCTTATCCGCTGTAATATGGATTTTTTGGTCTTTTGCAAGATTATGCGTATCTGTATCACCCGGTTTTTCGTCAGCATATCCTGAAGAGGGTGCAACAGGGCCGGCTACGAGCATAAATGCTGCAGCAAAGAATAGAAAAATTCGGCACAAATTTTTATTAAAGTCTAATAATCTCACGCAAGGTCCCTTGTACTTTTCCTTCAAACATGGTTTTATTTGTATCCAAATTCAAAGACATAGAATTAGCAACAAGATCAAAGGCGGCTCCGGACACTTTAACAGGAACTTTTGAGAAAATTATTCGTTGGTTGTGTCTGTAAAATAAATTTTCGGTTTTTAAACGGTATGTTAAATTTTTTACGACAACATTGCCCAAAACTTCCATGTCGTTTGAATCTATTTTTAAGATTCCTTTATTCGCTGTCAGGTAAACTTCGGTTTTATTTTTAAGATAAAACGTAATGGACAAATCCTTGAAAATTGCCTGGTTTTTTTTAGCCACATAATTTACTGAAGCTGCGTCCAGATTCCATTCCTTTATTCCGTTTCTGGTCGCCGTTTGATGAGCTTTGCCTATTGAAATGTTTGCGTTGTTCCGTATGTCTGAAACCATATTCTTTTCTTTTCCTAACATACGTCGATGGTTTATAAAAACAGCCAAGGTAACGCCAAATCCAACGAAAATGACCGAGAGCAGAATCAGTTTTAGTTTTTTGTGGTTATGGTTCTTTACAAACGGCATTATAAAAAACGCTCCAGAATGTTTTCCCAAAGCCCTTGAGCTTTCAATATGGCTTCACAGGCTTCTCTCACCGCACCGTTTCCGCTTTTTGTTAATGTTACCATATCGGCATTTTTAAGTACAGCTTTATGAGCATCGGCTACGGCAATGGAAAGGCCCACCTTTTTCATCAATGCAAGGTCAGGGAGATCATCACCCATAAATGAATTTATGGATGTCCGGTTGGCCTTGTCATAGGACGCTTTGAATATAAAGGGGATGTCGAGTTTATGAGTCGGTTCTTTAAGAAATGACGCAATGGTGTACGTCGTTTCATAATTTTCTATGACGCACGGACCTGAAATTAAAACCAGAGAAGATCCATGTCCGATTGAGATGTTGCCTATTTTGACAATATTATTCATAATGTTATTGTATAAAAATGCTAAAATAATAACATAATTTTATCTTGCACATGTTTAAAAGTCAAGAAACGAAAAAAGGAAAAACAGTTCTTGATTACCAATATTTTTGCTGTTAATATCATCAATTTTAAAAAACAAGGAAAGTGCATTGTAACCTGTTGAAAACTAACAAAAAAAATATAAAGTCACGGCTGATCGTTCTGGTTTGCTTTATTGTTATATTACCGGTTGCCTGGATACTGGTGGTGAGGTTCGAAGGGGAAAAACCATCTATCACGCTGGAACTTCCATCCCCATCCATAGGCAAGACCCAGGAGCTTACTCTTTCCGTGTCTGATGCAAAGAGCGGCGTTCGAAGGATATGGATCGGACTGGTTAAAGACGGCAAGGAGGTTGTTTTATTTGAAAAGGATTTGCCGTTTGCAGGCCTTATCCGCGGCGGCATTATACACCAGGAGTTATTTAAAATCGTGTTTGAGCCGGTGAAAATGGGAATAACCGACGGCAAAGCGATTTTGCGTATGGTTGCAAGGGATTATTCATGGCGCAGATGGTTGCACGGAAACACAGCCTATTTGGAAAAGGATGTGATGATAGATACCAGGCCTCCTGAGGTGGGTATTCTTAGCAGGGCCCACAATGTAAGCCAGGGGGGGGCGGGTCTTGTTATTTACAGGGTGTCGGAAACGTGCCCAAAAAGCGGAGTCTTCGTGGGGGGAAACTTTTTTCCGGGATATCCGGGATATTTCAAAGATAATAATATCTTGATAGCCTTTTTTGCTCTTGATTATAAGCAGGGCCCGGGCACCAAAATCTTTGTTAATGCGACCGATTTTGCCGGCAACAGCTCCAGAGCGGGTTTTCCTTATTATATTAAAAGAAAGGTTTTTAAAAAGGATTTAATCGAAATTTCCGACAGGTTTCTTAACTGGAAGATGCCGGAATTTGATGTTGATATTTCTCCTGATTCCAAGACACCTCTGGTCGACAAATTTCTTAAAGTTAACCGCGAGGTTCGTCAGGATAACTATGAGCAACTATTAAGTATAGTGAGAAATACTGATAAAAAGTTATACTGGAAGGGTACATTCCTAAGGCTCCCAAAGTCAGCCAGAAAAGCCGGTTTTGCCGACCATCGTAGATATAAATACAAAGGTCATATCATTGACCGGCAGATCCATATGGGCGTTGATCTGGCTTCTGTTGCACACTCACCGGTTTCTGCATCCAACACCGGAAAGGTTGCCTTTGCTGAGTACATGGGTATTTACGGAAAAACGGTAATCATTGACCATGGCTTTGGGCTGTTTAGCATGTATTCACATTTAAGCGATTTTAATGTAAAAAAGGGACAGATTGTGTCCAAGGGTGAGATAATAGGCCGTACCGGAACTACGGGACTTGCGGGGGGAGATCATCTGCATTTCGGAATGCTTGTTCATAACACTTTTGTCAATCCGGTTGAATGGTGGGATGCATCCTGGATAAAAAACAATATCTCAGGCAAGATTAATACGGTAAAGACTAATAACAGGTAAAAGGCATATGTCAGCCATGAAAAAATATAAAATAAACAAGACATACCAGGAGATTAATGAAAGAATCAGGTCCGGAGAAGTTGTTGTGGTTACCGCCGATGAAATCATCGATATCGTCAGGGATGAAGGACCTGTTAAGGCTGCAAGGCGTGTAGACGTTGTTACTACAGGCACCTTTGCTCCCATGTGTTCATCGGGGGCGTTTATCAATTTCGGACATTCAGTTCCTACAATAAAAGCTTCCAAAGTATGGTTGAACAATGTTCCCGCATATGCGGGATTGGCCGCGGTGGATTGCTATATCGGGGTCGCAGAACCGTGTGAGGACGATCCATTAAACAAGGTCTATCCCGGTGAATTCAACTATGGCGGCGGTCATGTAATCCAGGATCTTGTCGCAGGGAAAAAAGTGCATTTAAAGGCAACGGCTTATGGTACAGACTGTTATCCAAACCGGATGATCGAAAAGGAGATTTTACTCCGCAAACTTCCTCATGCCACGTTATGTAATCCCAGAAACGGATATCAAAATTATAATTGTGCCATAAATCTCACTAAAAAAACAGTTTATACATACATGGGCACATTGAAACCCAAAGCAGCCAATGCCAATTATTGTTCGAGCGGACAGCTCAGTCCGCTTTTCAATGATCCTTATTATAAGACAATCGGGCTGGGTACCCGTGTTTTTCTGGGTGGATCAACAGGATATGTCACCTGGCACGGCACCCAGCACAACCCTTCGGCAAAAAGAACAAAAAAGGGTGTTCCCGTGGGACCGGCAGGCACTCTGTGGGTCATGGGAGATCTTAAAAAGATGAGTCCCAAATGGTTGATGGGAGTAAGTATTCAGGGCTATGGATGTTCTCTTGCCGTGGGCTTGGGTGTTCCCATACCCATATTGAACGAAGAGATTGTTCAGTATACGGCGGTTTCAGATGAAGAATTATTTACCCAGATAGTCGATTATGGTCATGATTACCCTAACGGCATTTCAAAGAGCTATGGCCAGGTCAGTTACGCAGAGCTAAAAAGCGGTCATATCGGATTCAGGGGCGGGAAAATACCGACGGTTCCGCTATCGAGTATGGTCAGGGCACGCGAAGTTGCTGAAATATTGAAAAAATGGATTTCCAAAGGGAAATTCCTTATCGGGGAACCTCAAGTTACGTTACCCGCTTAGTTATTGAGAAGTTAACTCTTTACGCTCAATTAGGGTTACAATATTCAATTTAAATAGTCAATTTCCTATGTCAAACACCATACGAACTTTTATAGCTATTGAGCTTCCGGAAAAAATAATTTACACTATCGGCAAGGTTCAGGAAAAAATAAAATCTTATGGGTTTAAGATCCGATGGGTCCGCACAGAAAACATCCATCTTACTTTAAAATTTTTAGGCGACATCAAAGAGGCAGATACGGAAAAAGTCGCAAGGGCTATTTCTGAATCGGTTAAGGGTTATCATCCCATATTGCTTGCGGTAAAAGGAATAGGTGTTTTCCCGGGTATAAAACAGCCCCGTGTTATATGGTTGGGTATTTCAAAACAACTTGATCTGCTGACCGAACTGCAAAAAACGCTGGATGAAAAATTAGAGGCAATCAGTTTCCCAAAAGAGAAGAGACCTTTCAAAGGTCATCTTACGCTGGGAAGGATAAAGTCTAAAATTGATGCAAAAAGATTATATGACGTATTGAAAGAATTTACTAAATTTGAATCCGAACATTTTTTTGCCGACAGGATCATTTTGTATAAAAGTGAACTGAAACCCAAAGGAGCTGTATATACAAAACTTTCAGAAGCATATTTGACGGCTTCGTAAAAAGTCCAATTTCTGCGTTGCGCTTCATTTCGTGTTCACTGCGGCGTACATAAGTACGCCTCATTCCACGAAATTCGCGACGCCTTGAACTTGAACTTTTTACTTTGCCGTCTCAATTATCACTTTTTACGAGTTCATCATATTTGATGGTCTCGTAGAGACTAAAAAACGCCTTTTAACGAGAGTTTTATGTTTTAGGATTTAACTGTTTGTTAAAACAAGTAGAAATGGTTTCATCACACCTAAATCTTAATACCTAAAACGTGATAAACTCGAATTTATAAATACAGATAAATAATGTGTGGAAAAATCTAAATTGATCCCTATATGTGGGTCGATAAGGAGGAGATCATGAGCATATCTCCGGACAAGGAAAAGGCGGTGGAAGCCGCCATGTTGCAGATAGAACGACAGTTCGGCAAAGGATCTATAATGAAACTGGGGAGTAGCCCTATTGTCGATGTGCCGGTGATATCAACCGGCTCCCTTGCTCTTGATAAAGCACTGGGAATCGGGGGACTTCCGAGAGGAAGGGTTATTGAGATTTTCGGTCCGGAATCGTCCGGGAAAACCACCCTTGCACTGCATGCGGTTTTCGAGGCCCAGAAACAGGGCGGCATTGTGGCATTTATTGATGCAGAGCATGCCCTGGATATTCCGTATGCAAAAAAGCTCGGTGTAAATTGTGACGAACTTCTGGTGGCCCAGCCGGATACCGGGGAACAGGCTCTCGAAATTGCGGATATGCTGGTAAGAAGCGGTGCAATAGATATTGTTGTAATAGACTCGGTTGCCGCACTGGTTCCAAGGGCGGAAATAGAAGGAGAGATGGGAGATTCCCACATGGGACTTCAGGCCAGGCTCATGTCCCAGGCACTGAGAAAGCTAACCGGCACCATTAGCAAAACAATGACGTCGGTTATTTTCATTAACCAGATCCGCATGAAAATCGGTGTGGTATTCGGCAACCCTGAAACCACAACTGGAGGAAATGCACTGAAGTTCTATTCTTCAGTCAGGCTTGATATCCGTCGGATCGGAGCGATTAAAGACGGGCAGGAGGTTGTAGGGAACCGGACCAGAGTGCGCGTTGTTAAAAACAAGATGGCGCCGCCTTTTACTGATGCTGAATTCGACATCATGTACGGTCAAGGCATATCACAAACCGGCGATCTTATCGACACAGGCGTGGCCGCCGGAGTTATAGATAAAAGCGGTTCCTGGTATTCATATGATGGGGAGCGAATCGGACAGGGACGCCAAAACGTAAAAAACTTTTTAGATAATAATCCGGATATTTACAATTCAGCATTAATAAAAATCAAAGAAGCTTTGGGCTTTTCAAAAAACAAGCATAAAGAGGCTCATGATGATCCATCACCAGAGACCCCGCAAGCCTAAAATGGAGTAATTTATGACAGGAAACGAAATCCGCAGGAAATTTCTTGATTATTTTGAAAAACGCAATCACCGGATCGTAAGAAGCTCATCTCTTGTTCCTTCCGATGACCCAACTCTGCTATTTGTCAATGCAGGTATGGTCCAGTTTAAGCGCGCTTTTCTTGGAGAGGAAAAGAGAGGCTATGTAAGGGCGGTAACCTCCCAGAAATGCGTGCGGGCCGGAGGTAAGCATAACGATCTGGAAAATGTCGGTTATACGGCAAGGCATCATACATTTTTCGAGATGCTGGGTAACTTTTCATTCGGAGATTATTTCAAGGAAGAGGCCATAGATTTCGGCTGGGATTTATTGACCAATGGGTATGGACTGCCGGAAGACAAGCTATGGGTTTCGATTTATCTTGATGACGATGAAGCCCATGAACTCTGGAACAGAAATATCGGTGTGCCGGAAAACCGGATTTTACGGTTCGGCGAAGAGGACAACTTCTGGGCCATGGGTGATACCGGTCCGTGCGGTCCCTGCAGTGAAATACATATGGACCGGGGAGAGGAATTTGGCTGCGGAAAGTCGGATTGCAAGGTCGGATGTGATTGTGATCGTTTCTTAGAGATATGGAATCTGGTTTTCATGCAGTTCGACCGCGATGTTTCCGGCAAGCTGACACCCCTTCCAAAACCGAGCATTGATACCGGGCTTGGGCTGGAAAGGCTGGTTTCCATAATACAGGATGTGCCGACAAATTATGATATCGATCTGATTCTGCCGGTCATGAACAAGGTGGAGGATCTTTCTGAAAAGCGGATTGGAGAGTCCCGTGAAGCGGATGTGGCTATGAAAGTCATTGCCGATCACAGCAGGGCCGCAGCATTTTTAATTGGCGACGGGGTCCTTCCTTCCAATGAAGGCAGAGGATATGTGCTGCGCCGTATTATGCGAAGAGCGATCCGATACGGGCGTAATATAGGTCTGACACGGCCCTTTCTTCATGAAACTGCCCGTGTTGTTTTTGATATCATGAAACCCGAATATCCCGATCTTTCGGAGGCTGCGGCTTTTATCACTAATGTCATTAAAAACGAAGAAATCCGATTTTCAGAAACACTGGATCATGGGCTTAAGATTTTAAACGACGGTCTTGCCGATCTAAAGGCCAAAGGTCAAACCCGAGTGTCGGGTGATTTAATATTTAAGCTTTATGACACTTTTGGATTTCCGGTTGATATTGTCCAAGATGTGGTCAGGGATGAAGAATTGTCACTTGATATGGAAGGTTTTGAAGAATATATGGAAGCGCAGCGTGAACGGTCGAGATCCGTGGCCTCATTTGCTGAAATCAGCGATGCTTATAAAAACCTCTCGGCCGCAGGCGTAATGCCGGAGTTTGTGGGTTACGATAAGATATCCTGCGAGTCAAAAGTGCTTGTACTGGTAGAGGACGGCCGGGAGACTCAGGAGGCGACTGGAGGTCAAACGGTTGAGGTTGTGGCGGAAGTCACGCCTTTTTACGGTGAAGCCGGTGGGCAGGCCGGGGATACCGGAAAGATTACCGGTGATGATCTTGACATGGAAATTTCAGACACCATCAAGGATCCCACGGGGCTTATTATCCACAAAGGTAAAATCATTTCAGGACGTATTAAAAAAGGGGAAACCGTAACGCTTACCGTTGATAAATCTCAGCGTGATGCTACAAAATGCAATCACACGGCCACCCATATACTCCATTTTGCCCTGCGAAAAATACTGGGTGATCATGTCAAACAGGCCGGTTCTTTGGTGGCGCCGGACAGACTCCGGTTCGATTTCACCCATTTTTCCCAGACCGATCCGGAAACTTTAGATAAAATTGAAACCCTGGTGAACCAAAAGATACGTCAAAATACACCTGTCCGAATTGTTGAGATGGATGCAGAAGAAGCGTTCAAAACAGATGCCACAGCGCTCTTTGAAGAAAAATATGGTGACCGTGTCAGGGTTGTTTCCATGAACGATTTTAGCAAAGAGCTGTGCGGGGGGACACATACGGATATGACCGGCAATATCGGTTTTTTCAAAATTACCGGGGAATCGAGTGTGGCTTCAGGGATACGGCGTATTGAGGCGTTGACCGGTGCGGCCGCCGTCGAATATATTCAAAAAGACTCAAAGATTATAAATGACTCCGCCAGGTTGCTTAAAGAAAATTCTGAAGCTGTTCCCGGGAGAATTAAGAAAATATTGTCCGTTCAAAAATCGCTGGAAAAAGAGGTGGAACGATTAAAAGCAAAGATCGCTATGGGGTCGGCAGACTGGACCGAGGAAGATATTAAATCCATTAACGATATAAAGGTACTGGCTAAAAAGGTCACGGTTGGCACGCCGGCTGAACTGAGAGATCTGGCGGACAGGTTTAAAGAGAAGATAAAAACGGGTATCGTTGTCCTTGGCAGTTCGGCCGATTCCAAGGCGCTTTTGATCGTTGTGGTTACAAAAGATTTAACTGACCGATTTCATGCCGGGAAAATTGTTAAGGAGGTCGCATCCGTTGTGGGAGGTGGCGGCGGGGGCAGGCCGGATATGGCACAGGCCGGCGGAACCAAACCGGAAAATCTGGATCAGGCTCTCGAAAAGGTTTATGAGGTGGTGGGAAGTCGTTTCTAAAACCTAAGTTGAGCGATTTTTTATTTTCCCTTTACATAAAAATTAAATCGGACCGCTGCAGGTATCTTTTCATGGGCTTTAAACGATTTTCATCAACTCTGAAAACAATCTCCGGCCTTGCTATTTTTTCAAGAAGCGCTTTTATCAAGGTTTGGTTCTCAAGTTGACTAAATAAACTTTCCATCTCCTGACATGTGTCCAAGAGGGTAACTTTATCCATGATGCCGTCGAAAATGCCGGTTGATTTTAGCTTTTCATAAAGCTGTCGGTGGTAGTTTCCTGCGGAAAATGACTTGTTTTTCAGACCTGATTTTTTCAACTGTTTGGTCAGCGGCTTGGCGTCGATAATAAAGCAAGGAGTTTCTAGAAGAAAATAGCGGGAAAGGGCTTCTTCCCTGCTGCTCATTTTTTTGAGTTCCTTCAACGCTTGGCTTCTTTGGTCCGAAACGGCAATCTCGCTTTTTAAGCATGGGAACTTTTTAAAGACCGGACGTTTGGTAAGCTCCGGCAGAAGTCCTGCGATCTGATTGTACTCCGGAAAAAGGACGCATTCGAGCGGCTTGAAACTGTGAACCCTGCAGCGAGCCTTTTGAAGAAAAGGGCACGGCTTTTCCAGCTTTATCAATAAGTTCAGATACCGGGGATTGAATTCGTTGCATTGGAACCCGAAGCGGCAGTGATTTAAAAATAGGCTGGAAACAGGAGTATTTAACGTCAAACTAAGTCTGATCAAATCAAATAGGCTTACGCCAACAATAACTTCGGTCATCCAACAGCCGGGTGCATCACAATCTTCCGGGCACAGCATATTTCGCTCTGTTGTGGCAAGGCCGGACTGATATTGGAAGTAACGTTCCAGCATTTTCAGAATCGTTTTATTTTAACACCCGAGAAAAATGCAGTTAGCTTAAAAAGGTCTCCCTTTGTTTTTTAAGCCCGCTAAAAGCGGGAAACATTTCGAGACCTTTGCAAAACGTCCCCTTTTGAACAATTCCTGCGTCAGGCTCAAATTTTAACCCGCCACCGAACTTTGGTGGGTTAATCCTCAAAATACTCTATGTATTCGTGCCTGCCCCGTGAAATGCGAAGCCTATTTCTCTGGGGTGGTTAAAATTTTCGCCTTCCTTGACCTTGAACAAAATTGAACGTTTTTCAAAGGTCTCATTGATAAAAGGTCCGATTATTCCCCGCCTTTTAGCACATCAATCATCGTAAAGACTTTTCCTTTAGATCCTTGTTTTACCTTTTTAGCCAGATAAATCAGCGCATCAAGGGTGCCCATGGCATATACATCCCGGCCGTTAACATTGTGTGTGAATTCAAAATGGACCGTCTTGTCGTTTGAGTCAAGGCTGTAAGTGTGCCACCCATGTCCTGACAGGTAATCTTCGGGGATACCCAGAACAGTTTTCTGGGTCTCGGGATCACGCTCTTTGGTAATTTTCTCTTCGGAAAAAGGTAACCCCAGGCTGTTGAAATAGCGTACCATTGCCTTGGCGGTTCCGCTGGTGTCGGCCTTTCCTTTCTGGTGGCTTTCTTTGATTTCAAGAGAATATCCTTTAAAAAGATCCGGGAATGTTTTTGCGGCGTATTCCATCATGGCCTGAAAACCGACGATCTGTTTGGCCATATTTGGTGCGATCACCGCAGAGATGGAAGAAGCTATGACAGTATCTTCAAGGAGCTGTCGGTCGCCGCCTGTTGTTCCCATGACAAAGGGAAGGCCGTGTTTGCAGTAAAATTCGGCATTACTGTTTACGGCCGGAGGAAGAGAAAAGTCCACATTAAGAAAGGGACCTTCCTTTTCTTTAATGGCCGAGACGGCTTGATCCCTGTCTTTCGGCTGAATGAGGCTGAAAGAAACGGAATCTATGATGGTCTCAGTTTCGGTAATTTCAGGTCCGGTCAATGATTGTGGAATCAGTTCAAACCGGCTGTCAGCAAGTGCATGACCGGCGACGTTGGAAGCCATATTTCCGGGCAAGCCGTTTACCATAATTTTTATATAATTCATTTGGCACCTCCTATTGTTAGGTTTCGAAATTAAAATCAACAGCCTTTTAATGGTACACTGTTTAATTCAGCCGGGGCGAAGCGCCTAAATTTATTTTATGCAAAAACTATAACAGAAATGCGATGTTGATTCATTAAATTTTTTCAACAACTGATTTCAGATCAGGGAATTCCGTGTTTTCAAGAACTGAAAGATTATGCTTTAATGTTTTTATAGCATTAGGGATATATTTTTCAAAGTATGTTTTTTCTTTGATGCGGCTAAGATAAGCGAAGGCCCCCAGTATTTGAAGGTTTCTTGTTATAGAACAATATGTATAACAGGTAAGAAAGTTATCCGGATCGATGTTCAGAAGGGATGGAAGCGTTTTACCGGAAAAATTAAGGAGTTGATTCCGCACCCAAGGAGACAACTCAACATAAGGATCGATCAGCAAAGATGCAAGGTCGTACTGGAGCGGCCCTAAACGTCCCCCTTGAAAGTCAATAAAATAAAAACGATTATTTTTTACCATGATGTTTCGTGACTGCATGTCCCGGTGCATAAATCCGTTGACCGAAAATTCAAGAGCCTTGTCCGCAAGGGTTTTAAATTCATCTTCAAGGTCTTTAAAGGAGATATTCATGCCAATGTATTTCCTTAAAAAAGCATCAACAAAGTACCGGCATTCTTTCTCGAGAATAAAATCCTGATTGTAATGTGAGGTTTGATATGTCCAGGCCGGATCAAAGCCCTTTGCACCGGTTGCGGAAAGTTTTCCGAGAAGGCCTATGACCGATTTGTAGTATGAGATGATCTCCTCCGGCTTTTGAGTGTTCAGAACAAGGGTTTGAAGATTTACATCCCCTAGATCTTCCATGAATACAAGGCCTGAAAAAGTATCATGAAGATATATTTCCGGTACCGGTACATCCTTATCATGCAGATGACGGCCGATGGCAACAAATGAGTCCACTTCACTGGTTGATTGGTTTTTTCTGATGTTGTGATCTGCCATGACCAGTGACCTGTTTCCCGAGGTTAGTCGGTACCAGTTTCTGTCAGACCCATCACCTTTGAGCTTGGTACGGAAGATCTTTTTGTCCGGCCAACTCGGGAAAGCGTATTTGAAAGCTTCAGGCGCCATCTGTTCGAAAACCAACTGGTTGTACCTTTCCGGGGATCCGATATCTTTCCATTGGTATTCCTTTGCAATAAAAGCGCATACTTTTTTATTTTCTGATATCAGCTGCCGGTATATATCGATGCTGCTTGAAAACATATTATCAGGTATTAATTCAAGAATCTGTGGATCCAGAACCTGTATACCGGTAAAAGTAAGTTTTTCGGTTTCTCCGGGCCGATAAATATTCGAGCCTGAAACAGAGCGAGAGGGCGGGGGCGTGGAATCATGGAAATCTGTAATAAAACCGTTCTTATTCACCGACACGGTGTTAAACTGTGGGTCGTAGTGAAGAACCAGTGTGACCGGATGACTATGATTTAAGTGAAAATCATAAACCTTTTTCAAATCTATATCGGTAAAAATGTCGCTGTTTATAACCATAAAGGGATTATCGTCCCAGAAGTCGGCAACATTTTTTATGGCCCCCCCTGTACCAAGGATTTCCGGTTCATAGCGGGTGATGACAGGGATTGCATATTTTTGTTGCATCAGATAGGAATCTATCTTTTTATAAAGATGATGGGTGTTGATGATAACCGCTTTACATCCTGCATTCTGCAGACTTAAGATAATGATATGGAGCAGTGGGCGCCCTGCAACAGGAAAAAGCCCTTTGGGTGTGTTTTTCGTAAAGGGAAGCAGACGCGTGCCAAAGCCTGCGGCAAGTATTAAGGCTTTCATTTATAGACAATTCAAATATTTTTGGATTGCATTGGCATAGAATTCTATCCTGTCCTGATTATCAGAACCTTTTACACCGTTGGTTGTAAAAAGATCTATTCCATTATTGTAGTTGACTATGGAAAGCGCTTCTTTTCGTTCGATTTCCTTCTTTTTATACATGCGATTTCCTATGGATTCAATTTTTTTTATACGATCTTTTGTTTTAATGGAGTTTGAAGGGTGTTGCATGAAAAAATTTAATACGATCCAGTATGATTCAAAATAGGTTTTCAGGAAACTTGAAAACAATCTCAATTTTCTAAAACCGGAAGAGGTCAGATTATAGGTGTCAGGCAAGGTGGGATGAGGCATTAAAATGGTTTCATCGATAAATGTCTTTATGTTTTTACGAACAAAGTATTCCGTAGTTTTATCAACATCATATGCGAATTCATATTTAAAGAAATATTGAAGGAACTCGTAGTCGGCGTGCAAATCGGAAGCCGAAAACAGAAAAGCATCCTTAACAAGGATTGCAAGAGAGGTAATTGCCGCCGGAACAAAAAAGGCGATACAGTTGTTTTTGTAATATTCAAGGTTTGGGCGTTTGCTCTCGTTTACCTTTAAGAGTGCATCGGCAAAACCGGGCTTCTTGTCTTTTGTGATACGTTCGATGAATTTTCTATGGACATAAGTATCAAGTACATGCTCCACTGTATGAACATGATCGAGAAGAAGTGTGTCGGCAAGTCTGGCTTTTTGTGAAAGCAGCAGGTTCATGTATGTTTCGACATGGGATATCAGGTGATCAAAAGAAAAACTTTTTTTTGAACAGTTCATGAGAGCAGCGGCAACAAGGGCGTGAGGCGTAACAACAGTAACCAAGTTAATGGCGTTTATAACCCTGTGACCCAGATTTCGACAGAAAATGTTAAACTCTTTGGATCCCATATCTTGAATCGGTGTGTCGTATTGCAACAGAAGTTCTTTTAAAGAGATCGGTTCATGAAACTGAATATAGATTCTTCCATACCTTTTTTTTAAAAATTTTCGTGCTTTAATGACTTGCACCAGACTTTCAGGCTGTTTCTCTTTTCCTTCAATTTCATGAAGATACGAGCTTTCCTCCAATACCGTGTCATATCCTATAAAAATAGGTGCGAATATCATGTCTTCACACGCTCTGTTTTTATAAGCATTGAGAAGGATCGAAAGGAGTCCAAGCTTGGGCAGAATTAATTTGCCGGTTCGGCTTCGACCGCCTTCAATGAAGAATTCTATGTTGAAACCTTCTGCAAGCAGATTATGAATATATTCTGCAAAAACCTTTGAATAGAGGACTGCTCCTCTAAACGTTCGTTTTATGAAAAATGCGCCGCCGCCCCTAAATAGGGGGCCTAGGGGCCAGAAAGAAAGATTTTTTCCGGCAGCAACGTGAGGACACGGCATATTGTTATGATACAGCAGATACGATAATATCAGGTAATCGATATGACTTTTGTGGCAGGGAATGAGGATTACAGGACCCTTCTGGGACATGCTTTTCACTCTGTTGAGGCCGTCTTTATCGACGGTTACCCCTTCAAACATTGTATTCAGGACCCAGGTTATCAAGACCGTAGCCAATTTTATTATGATCATACTGTAGTTGGCGGCAATCTCATCAAGAGAATCACTTGCCTTTTTTCGTACCTTTTGAATCGGGATATTGCGGGCTTTTGAATGATGTTCCATGAAGGTTTGAAGCCGTTCTTTTGTAAGGATATTTTCCTTCATTTCATGCCGTGTTTTCAAAACCGGTCCCGTGATACTTTGGCGATGACGATTGATTTGATTCAAAAGATTGCGTCTTAAGGCGAGAGTCTGATATTCGATGCTTTTTTCCCGGTTTTCCGCAAGTGCTAAAAAAGTTTTGAGATTAACCGGTTCGGATATTTCTACGAAAACCTTGCCGGGATTTTTAAACAGGATCATCAGACGTCTTATTTTACCGGGATTTTCTTTGGTACCGAATAGAATATCCATGATGTTCGGCATAGATCTGACCGGCTTTTTATCAAAAAACATAAGTTGAGGCACAAGAAAAATGGGGCGCTCAATCGATTTTTGCATTTCGATAAGATATTGAACCGGATCTTTTTTTGCTTTAATAAATCTTCGATGAAAACCTTTTTGTTCAACCAGAGAGAGTAATGCAGACAGGCCATTCGTAAGTGCATTCCGGATATATCCACTTTCATAAGGGTCAGGGAGTGCCAGGTTATGAAGGATGTAATCAAGGTATGAAAAAAAGGTTTTTAAAAAGCGGGATACCGGCTGCCATATAATTATGTTATAGTCAAAACCTATCTGAGGAAATGGAAGGCCATCCTGCTTGTAGCGGGTGTAATAAAAGAGGTATAAAAAATAACTTTTGGGTTTCGTAACATATATAACAATTCCCTCTTTTTGAAGTTTTTTTAGATTATGGGTCTGTTCCTTGGTAACCTTTATGCCGGAAAAGAAGAGTTTAAGAATAAAGGTTGATAACATACCGATATTATCAGGCAGTTGAAAAAAATAGTGATTGTGTTTATTCTGAGAGAAATTATCTTTCTTTTTATCAAATTTAGTTTTAAATTTTTCAAGTTGTAATTTTGCCCATTTCAACATTGTTACAATCCAATTTTAATTTTATATACAAAAATTTTCAACTAACAGATATAAATTTTGATTGCAATCTTTTCTTTGGAGAAGTATGATTTTAAAAAAATATATTGTAAATTTAGATTGTTATATTTTACAAAGCTGTTTTTTAAGGATAGTTTTTGATTAGAATATCAAGATTCTTATTTAAAAAATTAAGCTTGCGTTACAAAATAAGTTGTGCTAATTTGCAGATTCTTCTTTTGGGAAAAGTTTTTTTAAATAACTTTAATTAAAATTAAAGGAGGATGATTTTTTATGAAAACATTAATTGGTGGGGCGGTCGGAGCTGTATTGGGTCTCATTGGTATTTCCATATGGTGGAAACCATTTTTGCAGCTTTTAGCCGGTGCTATCCCAGTGATGCTTCTGCTTGGCGGTGGTTTGGCTCTTTATCTGGGCTTTGACGAACTCAAGGATACCTGGAAGAAAGAGGATACAACAGTGGATACTCCAATCGAAACTGATGATACTGAAAAATACAAAGAAGAAATTGACGAATTGAAAAAAGAGATCGAAACTCTAAAAGCGGAAAAAGCATAATAAAAAGCTGATTTTAAGCAGCACGGTACTTGTTTAATAGCAAAATGTGAGAAGGCAAATAAACGCATTGCATATTAATGCAAGGCGTTTATTGTCCTTCTCGGGAACCGCCAGTTTTTTTTATGGCCGAAGTTGCCAGAAAATCTGCTCTTTCATTTCCCTCATGACCGGCATGCCCTTTAACCTTTATAAATTTCAGATCGTTGAATTTTAAAAGAATATTTTTTATGGATTTTATAATACCCTGATTTTTTCTTGCTTTCCAACCCAGTGACAGGACCCCGTATGCATACCTGCTGTCCGTAAAAATGCGTACCGGAAGTCCGGTATCTTTTATGGCCAGAAGGCCTGTTCGGATTGCTTCAAGCTCTGCGATGTTGTTGGTGGCAATACCGATGTATTTTGATATCTCTTTTTCGTGTTTTCCAGAACGAAGTACAATCCCTATTCCCGATGGACCTGGGTTTCCAGAAGATGCTCCGTCCGTATAGATACAGATGGAATCCTTGTATTCGGCACTATCCGGAGGCTCGGCTTTTGTTTTAGGCCGGGTTTTCAGTTTTTTCGGAGGTTTTTCGGCCGATTTTTTATCTCTGGATCTTTTGGTTTCGAAATCGACCGAATCAATGGGTTTGATATTTTTTGGGTTGACCCAGTACTCGTAATCCTGACCCAGTTGGTATTTGATCAAAACCCTGCCGTTTTTGACAACAGGTCTTTGATCCCGGTCTGTGGCCAGCCAGACTTTATTTTTTTTAAACTGCATCCGCTTCCAGTTTATTTTGTCATCAGTCATTTGTCACTTTAGCAAGAACATAGAGTATTGGAGTGTTGGAGTTCTGGAGTACTCCAGTACTCCAAAAAACTTCGATCTTCAATTCCAAAAAACCACTCAACCAACCTGCCGGTTGTCTTTTGTGACAGAAAAAAGATTCAATCGTAAAGGTGAAATTTCCGGCTTATTTCTATAAATCCATTAAGATCATCGAGCCAGGATTTTTCTATATCATCTATTTTATCAAGGTGTTCAATACGCTGTCGTATTTTCTTGTTACCGATTATGAGATCGATGGGATGTCTTTCAAATTCATACTCATAAGGTGGAAGCTTCCATCGGAACTGATCTTTATGATAGAAAATCACAGCCTGAAGCAGCTTTAGGGTTGTGATATATGGTTTGAATTCATACGGGTCTGTTACATGGATCTGAAATCCTTTGCATATCGTCCCTTTGAATTTGTTTGACGTCGGCTCAAATACAACCGGTCTGAGTGTTGCACCCGGCAACCGGTTTTTACCCAGGTGTGAAAGCAACAGCTTTGTATTGATAAACGGGGCGCCGAAGATTTCGAAGGGGCGGGTGGTTCCGCGGCCTTCAGAAACATTGGTTCCTTCCCACAATACCTGGCCGGTATACACCATGGCCGATACCGATGATGGAATGTTGGGGGAGGGCGGGATCCAGGGAAGGCCTGTATCATGGAAAAACATCTTTCTGTTCCAGCCGTTCATGGGGATAACTTCGAGGTCACAGCCGATACCGTACTCATTGTTGAATAAAAGAGCAATTTCACCGATTGTAAGCCCGTGGCGCATGGGGATGGGGTATCTTCCGACAAAGGAACTGCATTCGGAAGTCAAGCAATTTCCTTCCGTGATGCTGCCGGATATAGGATTCGGCCGGTCAAGGACCAAAACTTTTTTTCCGAACTCTTTTGCAGCCTCAAGACAATAGGACATGGTGTAAATAAAGGTGTAAACCCGTGTGCCCACATCCTGTAGATCGATGATAAGCACGTCGATGAAATCGAACATCTTTTTATCAGGGACGCGGGTTTTACCGTAAAGACTGAAAACAGGAATTTTTAATATCGGATCAGATATATCTTCCGACTCGATCATATTGTCCTGTTTTTCGGCAAAAAATCCGTGCTGAGGTGAGAATAATGCTTGAAGCCGACCCTTCAATTTCCTGTTGATCAATTCCCGGGCATGGCAAAAGTTTCTGTCAACCGAAGCAGGATTGCATAGAAGACCGATTCGTTTTCCGGACATCCATTTTGGAGGTGACTGGATAAACCTTTCAAGACCTATTTGAACGTGCATAACATTACGTTCCTTAAATCATATAACTATCTGTAAAATTTAACAATTAAAGTAATATACTCTCACGGATCATATGGAATGTTGGAATAATGGAATATTGGGGAATAAAAGCGGATACAATTATTTTTTTAATTGATAAAATTCCTTTATGGTCATCATTCCACAATTCCAGTATTCTCCCGCCATGGCCGTAGAAGCCAAGCCAACTCAGTTCAGTCTAAACTCCCTTTTATTAGGTATGAAAAATGATTTATGTCAAGTTGTATCTCCTTGTTTAATAAAGCTAAAATCATACGAAAGCCTAAAATATATTGATTTCGTTTGAGAATCTGGTATAAAACATATTGAGCGATTGTCGAGTTTATTGGAAATGCCGGAATATTGGGGTCAAAATTGTCAACCCGGTTTTTATAAAGATGGTGCTAATGAGAAAAATTAGATTCGCAA
Organism: uncultured Desulfobacteraceae bacterium; assembly: GCA_964492995.1. Lineage (GTDB taxonomy): Bacteria > Desulfobacterota > Desulfobacteria > Desulfobacterales > UBA11574 > S5133MH16. The sequence continues at coordinate 25,841 of CAZBOB010000008.1, forward strand.
GGAAGAGTCAGATATATCAACTCAATATGGAAGTTCTGTCAAGAAAAATAAGGGAGGTTTTGAATAAAGATTAATCTTAAGAGACTCATTATAACAGAAGTGTTTTTATAACCGTCTGAAAACGGTGTAATTTGGGTTGATTATTTAAAAAATGGCGGTTGACTTTCAATTATGATTATGGTTCATTATCAGTCCTGCCCTGTTTAGCTTTTTACAATTTTTTACCACAAAAAAACACAAAATTTACAAAGAAGGAACTATGAGGCCGATCATGAAAGGTTTGTGTATTATCGGAATGTGCCTAATTTTATTTTCTACGCCGGTTTTGGCTGATAGCAAGTATATCAGCGATACTATGAAAATAACAATGAGGACCGGACCGGGGAATGACCGAAAAATAATATCTATGCTCAGTATTGGTAAGAAGGTTGAGGTACTTGAGCCGGGTGATGAGTGGACCCTGGTCAGGCTGGACAATGGAAAGGAAGGGTGGGTTATAAGCCGTTTTCTTACAGATAAAATACCCAGCGATATTGAGCTGGAAATACTGAAAAGCAAACACGAAGCACTAATGGCTAAAGCCACGAAAATGCAGAAGGAAAATAGCTTGCTGAAGGCGGAAAACAAAAAGCTAAACACGGAATTTGCCGTGATCACAAAAAAACTTCAAAAGACCAGTAAAGATTATGAAGCCCTCAAAAGAGACTCGAAAGAATTTTTGAAGCTTCAGTCAAGATTTAAAGAATCGTCTTCAAAACTTGACGAACAGACAAAAAAAGCAGAAAAATTTGAAGATGAATTAACAAAGCTTCTTTGGAATCAGAATATTAAATGGTTTTTGAGCGGAGCAGGCGTACTCATACTTGGTTTTATAATCGGTTTCAGTGCCAAACGCCAGCGACGACGTTCATCTTTGCTATAAAAACTTTTTATATTTAAATTTGGAGGTTGTAAATGAATAAATTGGAACTTGTTGAGGCTCTCAGAGAGGAGGCAGGGATAACAAAAAACGAGGCGGAAGTGGTTGTGAGTCTGGTTTTTGATGAAATGGCAAACGCCATGGCAAATGGTGACAGAGTAGAAATTCGCGGGTTTTGCTCATTTTACGTTAAAAAGTATAAGGCTTACACCGGCAGGAATCCGAAAACCGGTGAAAAAGTTGAGATTAAGCCAAAAAAACTTCCATTTTTCAAGTTCGGCAAAGAACTAAAAGAAAGGGTGGACAAATAAGCAGCGAAGATAAAAGGATGTAATTCCAAATCAAGAACCTGCAAAGAAATTAAAGGCTGTAAACAAAGAACTCAACGCACGTAAAAATAAAACTAAAGAATCTTTTAAAGAAAGAATCAAGTTTGTTCATAAGGATGTTTATACAAAAGCCTGATGCTACAACTTAGCTCCGTTGTGCTCCGTCCTGTAAAGTTTGTGAGAAATACCTGAAAAGAAAATCATTTCTTATCACCAAACATTTAAAACCAAATACAGAACAGGTATGTAAAAAAGAAGTTTTGTGATTTTTTACCAAACCATGGGAAATGGGCCCAAACAATTTACTGAGTTAAAAAGGGGAAAAAACATGACTTCGTATGTTTAGGAAAACAAAACCTTGCATATCAACCGGTTTCGAAGGAAGGGGGATGGCGACCAAACTGGCTCAGGGTCCGGAGAAATAAGCAAAGACAGGCGTCCCGGGAAAGTAAGAGACGGTATTATTCTTGTTGGGCATGACCGGAGGAAGAAAGATGACCCCGATTACAGTGGCCCTGAAAGGCGCAGCGGCACTCAAAGAAGAAGTGGCAAAGATAGAAGGGAAAAGCCTCAACGGAAATATAATAAGAATCCTATTCAACTATCCTCGCTCAAGGCGAATTCCACAACCCTGGCCCAGACTGACCATAAATACTTTATACTTAAAAAATCAAGTTAGGGGCTTCGCCCCAATTGGAATGCTGGAATAATGGGTTCTGGGATAATGCAATATTGGGTTAATGGTAAAATTTGTTTTGACGATAAAATTAAAAATGGCTAATATCCTTTTAAAACCAACCTTCCAGTATTCCACTATTCCATTATTACATATTCGAGGCAAGTGTTTAAGCCTCAAAAAATATCCTATATTTTCATTAAGTTGTAGAAATTCCGAGACGTTAACCGCTCAGAGGTTCGGGGTTTAGAGTTCAAAGTTAGACGGTTAAATGATAAATAAAAAACGATCCATAAGTATTAAATTAAAGTGGTTACTTAAATGGTTTTTGCCTGCGGCTCTGCTTGTGGGTGGAAGTATGGTGCTTTACTGCCTGTATCTTTCATTTCAAATCGATAAACGATTTTCCGGCCGTCGATGGAGTATTCCATCGAGGGTTTTTTCCGATGTCACCATACTATATCCGGGGCAAAAAATAAATCTAATGCTTTTTTATGAAAAACTTCATCGCCTTGGATACCGAAAAGTTTTCCATGAACCACATAGCAAGGGAGAGTTTCGCACCCTTGACGATTCGGTGGAGCTTTTTCTCCATGATTTTGAGATACCTTCTCTACACAGGGAGGGGATGTGTGTGAAAATAAAGTTTGTGGAGAGCCTGATAGAATCGATAATAAATATAAATAATTTTAAACCCATACCGATTTTGGAACTCGAGCCCGAAGAGGTGATGCTCTTTTTCGTCCATGATCGAGAGCGGCGGCGGCTGGTTTCCATGGATCAGGTTCCTCAGCATGTCATATATGCGGTTTTGGCTGCAGAGGACAGTCGGTTCTACCAGCACAGGGGACTTGACCCCTTGGGAATATTGAGAGCACTTTATACCAATCTGCGCTACGTTTCCATACGTCAGGGCGGGTCTACAATTACTCAGCAACTGGCCAAAAACTATTTTCTTACCCCTGAGAGAACATTTTTCCGTAAACTGAAAGAACTTTTCCTGTCTCTTACCATGGAGATCATGTATGAGAAGAATGAAATACTGGAAATTTATCTGAATGAAATCTATCTGGGGCAGAAGGCGTCGGAAGCCATCAACGGCATTGGTGAAGCGTCCTTTTTTTACTTCGATAAACCCGTGGAAGAACTTTCACTGATGGAAGGTGCGACAATAGCCTGCCTTATCAGAGGTCCCAACTATTATTCTCCTTATATTGATAAAACACGTTGTAAGAAAAGGAGAAATCTAGTGCTTTATGCCATGAAAGATAAAGGATGGATCTCCGATGAAGAACTCGGAACCGCTTTGATTTCCCCCGTAAAGGCGGTCGGTTATGAGTCATACGGTAAAAAGGCCCCTTATTTTATAGACTATCTGGCCGATCAGCTTAAAATGCTCTATTCTCCACAGGACCTGTCGAGTCTTGGACTTTCCATTTACACGACACTTGACACACAGGTTCAGATGGCAGCGGAAAAAGCACTGCAAAACGGCCTTTTACGGCTAGAGAAATCGAATTTTACATTAAATCGCCAAGATCCCCAAAAAAAACTCCAGGGTGCTGTCATAGTTATGCAGCCAAAGACAGGGTATATACTGGCGATGGTGGGAGGCCGCAATTACAATGTGAGCCAGTTTAATCGAATTACACAGGCCCGGCGGCAGCCGGGAAGTGCATTCAAGCCATTTGTGTATGTTAGCGGATTGGATAAATTTACTCCTGCCTCAATACTGTCGAACGATGCTGAGACCTATGAGATAGATGGAACGATCTGGGAACCAAAAAATTATGCGCCTGTTCCGGAAGAAAGAATCAGTGTAAGAAGTGCGCTGGCAAAATCGATCAATCTGGCTACCGTTGACTTGGCCATGCGTGTTGGTCTTGATCAGATAGCCGCCACGGCAAACTTATTCGGTTTTTCAATACCTGCTAATCCTTACCCGTCCCTTTCACTTGGAGCCTACGAGGTAAACCCCTTGAATTTGGCACGTGCTTATTGTGCTTTTGCTGCAGATGGTGTATTACCGTTTCCATTGGCTTTGAAGGAAGTCCTGGACGAGAATGGAAATGTTCTTGAGCAAAGACATACGAGTATCAAACGGGTAATCTCTCCTGCCAAAGCCTTTATAATAAGCTCTATGTTGCGGAGTGTCGTCCTTGAGGGAACCGCCCGCTCCTTAAAAGATATGGGAATATTATTTCCGGTTGGAGGCAAGACCGGTACAACGAATCACTTTAAAGACGCGTGGTTTGTAGGGTATACACCGGATATCCTTGCGTTGGTATGGGTGGGATTTGATGACGGGTCTTCCATTCATGCCTCCGGCGCCAGGGCCGCCTTGCCGGTTTGGGCGGAACTCATCAACACCTTGCCACGGTTTGTGTCAGGCAATTGGTTTAAAGTGCCTCCCGGAGTAGTTAAACGGACGGTTTGTTCCGAAAGCGGACAACTGGCCGTAGAAAACGGATGCCCACACCCGGTAGAAGAATATTTTTTGACAGATAATGTTCCTACGAACTATTGTCCGATTCACTGGTAGGCTCGACGCCGACATTTTATGAAAGGGGTTAAAGATATTTTGTCAAACAGTTTTAAATCATTGCTCATACTTTGTATTGGGGGGCTTGGATTCGGTGTCTTAGGCTGTGCTCAGGTTACTTCAACCACTTCATCGCAAGTGAGCTGGAACCGGCATATGCAAACCGGGGAAACCGGGAGTACTCCAGAAAATTTGAGCCCGCGTACCGTTGCCTCTTTGCAATTAACCGATCAGGGGCGACTGTTTTTAGAAAGCGGTAAGCCGGATCATGCAATAAGGATGTATGAGCAAGCCCTTAACCTCGATCCGGCAAATGGACAGAACTACTATTACCTGTCTGAGGCCTGGCTCATGAAAGGAAATATTGCACAGGCTGCTGAATTCAATCGGCTGGCATCAATCTATCTTGAGGGAGACTCCAAATGGATGGATCGCGTAATGGAACAGAGGGATAGGATTAATAGGATTAAAAGGAGGTAATCGATGGAATTATTTCTGCAAAAGGCCAAACCGGTTAGTGTTTTTATGACCATTTTTATACTACTACTCGCAGTCCCTTATCACCCTGTTTTTGCTGCAATGATCGGCACAGAAACCGTAATAGAGGGGGTATACTGACGTTTTTTCGTTCACTCGATAGATCAAGAAATAAGGTTTGTTTAATAAGGCCGAAGATATGAAAGAACAAAATTCAAATTTAATGAAAAAAAGTATTTTTAACTATTTTAAAAAGGGGGTTCCCATGCTTAAAAAAAACAAGAAGGTTGATATCGACAACAAACCTTCTATTATCCAGGATCCTGTGGAGGGACGGACTATTATCGGTGAGAAGATTACCATCGATGGCGCCATCCGGGGCAGGGAGGATCTGTTTATTGAGGGATCGGTCAAGGGGAGAATCGAAGTGGAGACTCACCACTTAACCGTGGGACCCAGAGGTCAGGTGGAAGCCGAGATACAGGCCGCCAACGTGACCATCAGCGGCAGACTTGTGGGCAATATTAACGCCACCGGCAAAGTGGAGATTACAAAGAAGGCTGATTTTAACGGTGAGATCAAGGCAAAGAGTATTTCGGTGGAAGACGGGGCTTATCTTAAGGCGGTCATAGAGCTGAAACGTGAGCCGGACAAGATGCCCGTTCCGGTGGTCAAGCCGGAAGAGAAGTCTGCCTCGGAACCGGTGAAAGAACCGTTTACCCTGGCCGGCAAAAGCAACAAGAGGAATTGATAATTGACCACTTTCACTTCTTATTCAGATCGGTGGCGGCAGGATTCGGATCATCGGTTTAAGACGGTCGACTATACCAGCAATGTTCTGCAGCTTTTCATGGAAGGTCTTGATGGCCAGGCATCCCCTCAGGTGCTCGACCTTGGGCCTGTGTGCCAGGAAAACATCAGGTTTTTGGCCCGGCGGGTGAAAAGGTTATATGTCTGCGATATGTTCATCCGTCTGGAGAGGTGCCTTGGCAAAGGTGATCCTGTTGATCGAATCTGGCATGAACTCGATTATCCTCCTGAAAGCTTCGATGGAATCCTTATATGGGAACTGGCCGACCGTCTGGACGACGGGGAGGTTAGAGCGTTGGTTAAGCGGTGTCACACACTGTTAAAACCCGGGGGAATGGCGGTTGTCCTGGTTCTGGGCGAACAGGCGGCAAGTTTAGGGGTGAACTCCTTTGTGGTTGGACAAAACTTTAGAGTTCGTTTAAGGTTTCAGCCCCATCTGCATCTTCCCATTCGCGGCCGCCAGAATAGAGACATTTTGGCCATGATGACTCCTTTAAAGCCGGCCAAGTCGTTTATCTGCCGCCTCGGGTTCATGGAATTTCTTTTCACACGCGATTGAATCGCCCGCGGTAAAAGGCATGTCTTAAATCTATATATCAGCATTTGTATCCAATAAGCGCTAAGTTATTTTGTAAACATTCACAGGTTACATTTATGCCGTACAGTGTTGTTTTGAAAGATGAACGTCGAACATCGAACATCGAACGTCCAACATCGAATTAAAAAGATGAACATCCAACCCTGAATGACTATTTCTTTTTCTTTTCAGCCCTCCGGGGCGTAGGCCCCTACGGGCCGGAGGCCGGTTTGATACTCGTAACAAAAATCTTAATTAATTCTTCTGTTTCCTGTAAAATATCATTTAGTAGTTCAGGTTTTTTTAATTAATGGTATCTTCTGAATAAGTTTTAACCATCTTTGGGTCTCCCTAAGTTCTTTTAATGAAATTCTTGCCCTTGTTTTTGTCTTTCATTCAACATTCGATGTTGGACGTTCGATGTTCGATGTTCATCTTTTTCAGTAAACCTTCCACAGTCCTTCCGGCGCAAAAAATAACTTAGCGCTTATGGGGCGAAGTGCCTAATTTCCTCTTGGTTTTACCACATACGTTAATTTTATTCTGTCTCTTGATCCGGATGCAATTTTCAGTGATGCAGGATTGAGTGCCAGGCGAACCGTTATCGTTCCTGTTCTATCAATATTATCTAGGGGAACTTTTTCCGTGTACAGGGTTGAGATATTCCCCAGAATGCGCTTTCCGCCGATCACTTCAACCTTTTCAGGTTCAATTTTTAATTGCGAAAGAATTATATTTTCAGGTAATTTCCCAACCCAGTCAACCTGTATCGGCAGTTCCTTTGTAATGGTTTTGTCTAGGGTTACTTCAACCACAGGTGGGGCAATCTTGCTTAAAAAAATCCCCGGCGGCATGGAAATGTTTTCCTGTGTAATGGAAAAAATATTGCGGCCAATAACAGCATTACCAAGATCAAGGCGCACCTGAACCTGGTCAGGTCGAACAGATTTTATCAGGGCTCCAGATCCACCCAGTTGAAGTCGGACGGTATTGACAGACGTGTCTACAATTTCAAATTCAGGATCATGTTTCGTGTATTCCACCGGGATTTCAAGGGTAATTAGAGTATCCATTCCTTTTGAGAAGCTGAACCACATACCTGTTATAAACAAAACGGAAACCAGAGCCGCTATGCTGATTTCTAATTTTTCTTTACGCAGATTGGCCGGCTCTTCTTCAGCTACACCCATATGTTCCTGCAATACTTTTACTAGTTTTGCATCGTCATTAATCTTCGTGATTGCGGAATTTTTTGCAACAAGTACATTTCCGGTTTCTTCGGATACTAGGATAACCAATGCATCTGTAACCTCAGACAATCCGAGTGCGGCCCGGTGACGCGTACCGTAATGTGAAGGCAGGTCGTTTCTGTGTGACAAGGGAAGAATAACCCCCACCTCGGTTATCCGATTTCCCTGAATTATGGCGGCGCCATCGTGGACAGGATTGTCAGGCCAGAAGATGCTTGTGATCATTTGTTTGGATACCAATCCCCGCCACGGTACTCCGCTCTGCATTACATCCTGCAAATCTTCCTTTGCCGGAAAAACAATCAAGGCCCCGCTATGTTGTTTAGACAATGCGTTGACACTCTCTACGATGATTTCTATGGGTGTTTGAACAGATTGTTGTGGGAATCCCCAGAGAATGGCCTTTAAATTTTTTGCCTGAAGAACGTCGCGGATTTCATTTCTGAAAATAATGATGATAATAAGGGCGGCAACAGCGGTAATTCCCTGCATGGCCCAGCTGGTTAAAATTAGCCCGAAAAAAACAGCTATCCGTTGAAAGACCCAAAGAAGCGCAATACCGGTCAGCACCCTGAAGACATAGGTTCCTCTGAAAAGGACATAGAGGCGAAACAGGATATAGCTGTTTAACAGGATATCGATGAGATCCTGCCATCGAAAGTGTGCAAAAAAGGACATAAATACGTCTCGGAATTTCCTTTTTTGGACACAGATGAACACGGATGAACACAGATTACAAAGATTCTTATATTAAGAAATAAAAATATTATCTGTGTATATCTGCGAAAATCTGCGTCCTATTAAACTTGGTTCCAATTAGATCAATCCGTGATAGTGAATCTTACGGTATGAAAAATATTTCCTTTCTGATCGGTGATCTCAACTCGCCAGGGGCCTTTATCAGTTTCTCGAAGCTGAATACTGCTGTAGGTTGCCCAGCGGGGGGGCTGAAGCGCCAGCTTTTTTTTTGTGCTCGGTTTATCTTTGTGAAACCATTTGTGGTAGATAAAAGTTTCTTTGGGTACCGGGTCGAATGAAGTAAAACAGGATACTTCTCCGATTTTAATGGAAAAAACAACGCCCCGGTTTTTTGGTGTAAAGTCTTTTATTTCTTCACACATTACCGCATTATCCAGGCCCGGCTCTTTTGAATCCCGGGTGAGAAGAGAATCTTGATTGTTTTGCGGCAATACCTGTGAAGCAAGGAAAAGATTGAAAAAAATCGGAACAAACATGAATATATAAAGTTTATATTTTATGCCCATGATGATTTTCTGCTAGTTGCCGTACATAGTATTTTAGTGTTAAACTTTAATATACAAGGTAATAACTGAGTACCATCTCCCGGAGCTACCCCATTAACATCCCCCGAAGCTACGGGGCTCCGATAGCGGGATCTACGCGCTGCTTCGACAGGCGGGGCAGGCGGGATAAAAATGATGGAACAGTGGAATAATGGGATAATGATCAAAAACCCATGACTTAGACTACCTGATATTCGGATTTTATCAAGTAAAAAGTTTTTCATGGAGTATGCCAAGCAAAAGGTCTTCAACACCTGGCTCATAAAGGATTTTTGTTTACAATTCGGATATGCATGGCATAAAATTTGCTTTATTTTAGAACCGGTGGTGATGGTATAAATGGGAAGAGATCAAGACTGGATTTACGATAAAGCAAGTTTTTCCCACTAAATTTAACAGGAGAAATTTTATGAGTATTCTTATTGTGGAAGATAACCCTATTAATGCCAAAATCTTGGAGATTAATCTTCAAAAAAATGCTTATCAAACCATTTTAGCCCAAAATGCAAAAGAAGCATTGGAACAGCTCATATCCACACCCCAAATTCAACTCATCATCTCTGACATCATGATGCCGGAAATGGACGGATTAGAATTTCTTGAAAAGATAAAAGAACACTCTGAGTGGAAAAACATCCCTATTATCATGTGCTCGTCTTTGGCGGATATAGAGACCGTTAAAAAAGCGGTGAATGCCGGATGTAAACATTATATTATAAAACCGTTTAAAAAAGAACACCTGCTGGCAAAAGTTCGAGAAACTTTGGAACATAAAAAACCGGTTCTAAAGGACAAAAGTGAAGTGAAATTTCAATTGGGTCTAGACGAGGAAACCTACCAAGAAATTGCCCGAACTTTTGCTTCTATGATAGACGGTAGGATCGCTTTGTTAGAAAAACGGATAAAAGGAGAAACTGAAGAAGGAAAGTCGTTAGGTCTGTTGGAATTATTAGAAAGCGCAGTTTATTTGGGAGCGGAGAGGATTAGGAATCTTTTGGAAGAATTAACCACAAAAGTCGGAAAGGCTGAGGAAGAAATGAGAGATTCCGAATATCCTTTGCTGTTAAGAGAATTGAAGATACTTCGAGATGCCCTTTCATCTTCGACCCCAAATCAAGTATCGACAGTGAAAAAAGAAAACTAGAAAAATGATTCCGGGAAGAAACAGAATGAGAATGCTCTAAATACTACGCAAAAGAAAAATTAAACACCAGATTTATTTTAACATTGAAAACCTGGTCCTTTGGGCCAGGTTTTTTTAATGAATTTTATGAAGATATATGAAATTGAAAACCATTGATGGGTACTGAGAAGTTCGATATTGTCATCACTGACACAACCATGCCAAATATGACGGCTATCCAGCTTGCCAAAAAACTCATGGAAATAAGATCTGATTTTCCGAAAAAATCAGCGCGGATAAGGCAATGGCCAAGTGCATTCGTGGATATATCATGAAGCCGGTGGTTAAAAGTGAACTTGCTAAAAAAATTTAAGAACTTCAAAAACATTCCGTTGGGCAGGCTTTAGACATTTTAGCGGCAATTTTTTGTTAATATGTGTCAAAACATTGACATGAAACCTTCCTTTCAATCCCACTTATTTTTCCATGCTACTCCCAAAGCCTGAGTGCATTATTAATATTGGTTGTATCCTATTAATATTATGTGTGTTTAGTCGATTCGGTTTAATCCCATGCTTATCATGTCAATTGGCACAATTATTGCTGATATTGTTAAAAGATAGAAAGATTAAGGCATATTTTTTGTATGGTTGTTTTCCCTGCTTACGGTGTGGGGCAAGCAAAGGACAGATGAAAATGCTTAAAATTATTAATCGAGTAATGATGCTGTCGAAAAAGGGAATGTCAATGCCATAGAAGGAGATCGAGAAAAATGCCTGGAGGCCGGTACGGACGACGACCTCTCAAAGCCGGTTAAACCGCAAGAGCTTCTGAAAAAGATCGAAAAGTGGATCATGAAAGTGAAAGGCAATTCGGATCAAATAAAACCTGTTCTGGATGAAGGTAAGACATCGGAAGAAAAAGATGAGTCCCAACCGATCGATCTTGGGGCAGCCCTTAAGCGTGTCATGGGAGACAAGTCTTTTCTTGAGATGCTGCTGAAAGAGTTTATAAAGAAATTGCCTGAGAAGATTGAATCCCTGCGAAGTGCAATTGAAAATGAGGATATAGAAGCTTTAACAACCCAGGCCCATATCCTGAAAGGGGTGTCTGCTAATTTGAATGCAAGTAGAATTTCAGCCAAGGCCCTGCAGCTTGAGATGATGGGACGTAATGGGGATCTTGGGGAAGTAATGCAGGTAATCGCTGAACTTGAGGTAGAGGCTGGCTGTTTAAAGGAATTTATAAGCCGGATTGAATGGGATAAGGTTGGACGAATTGATGATTTATGATTGTTAGAGCGTAGCGGAAATCCAGATTTATCGGGGTCGATTGTCGATTGAAAATTGGTTGAGTAATGCCCCCGGTGAAATGCGCTGCGCTGTCACTACGTGAATTTCACCCCGGTGAAATAGGCCACGTATTTCACTGAGCAGGCGGGGCAGGCAAAACACAAATTAAAGGTAAAATCATGGATGTTTTAATAGCAGAAGATGAATTTATTACACGTAATTTACTTCAGAAGTTCATTGAAATGATGGGGTATCAGGTGCTTGTGGCCGAAGATGGTCTCCAGGCGTGGGATCTTTTTCAAAAAAACGATGTAAAGATGGTCATCACTGACTGGATAATGCCTCAGACAGACGGACTGGAGCTGTGCAAAAAAATCAGATCGGCAGGCAAAGAAAACTATACTTACATTATTATTTTAACAGTCATGGATCAAAAAGACGATCTTATTCAAGTTTTTAATTCCGGAGCTGACGATTATATTTCCAAACCATTTGATAATGAAGAACTAAAAGCGCGCATAAAAACCGGCGAACGAATAATCCAACTGGAAGAGGAACATAAAAGAATTAATGATATTCTGAAAAATGCTGAAAGGAATTGGCGAGCTGCATTCAATTCTTTGGAAGATATTATGATAATAATTGACAGGGATTATAATATTGAAATGATAAATGATAGTGGATTGGCGCTTATTGGAAAGAGCAAAGAGGAAGTAGTAGGTGAAAAATGTTATCAAATAATTCATGGTAAGAACAGCCCCAGAGAACGCTGCCCTTTTAGAGAATCATTGAAGACAAAAAAACCATCATCAGCAGAAACATATGAAGATTTATTTGGGAAGCACTTTTCCATAAAGTCTTCTCCAATATTTGATGAAAACGGAGAAATTATAAAATTTGCAGATTTAATAAGAGATATCACTGAGAACAAGCGGGCGGAGGAGATGCTGCGGGGGAGTGAGGAGAAGTATCGATTGCTGGTCAACAATATCCCGGGAATTGTATATAAAGGATATAAGGACTGGTCGATTGAGATCTTCGATGACAAGATCGAAGGAGTGACAGGCTACAGCATGAACCAATTCAATTCCAAAGAAATAAAGTGGTCTGATATAATCGTAGAAGAAGATATCGGGCATGCAAAGCGGACCTTTATCAATGCTTTGAAGACAGATAAAACATATATACGGAATTACAGGATCAAAACCAAGGACGGCAATATTGTCTGGATTCAAGAGAGAGGGCAGATCATTGTCAAGCAGGATAGTGATATTGATTATATTAGTGGGGTGTTTAATGATATTACCAGTCAAAAACAAACCGAAGAGAAACTGCGACAACATGAACGTCAACTGCTGCAATCTGAGAGAATGGCCTCCATTGGCCAACTTGCCGCTGGCGTAGCCCATGAGATCAACAACCCCACCGGGTTCGTAAGCAGCAACCTGAAGACATTGATGGATTACCATAATGACCTTAATCAGCTCATAAAAGAATACAGAAAGCTGGTCACAGATTCAAAAGAAACAATTACCGATAACAATTTATCTCCCGCTCTTTCAGAGCAGATAGAAAAGGTTGCAACTCTGGAAACCGAGGTTGATATCGAATTTTTGCAGGAAGATATTCAGGATCTGATTAAAGATTGTCGTGAAGGAACCGAACGAATCAAAAAGATAGTAATCGATCTCAAGGATTTTGCTCATCCCGGAGAGGATAAGCTTCAGGTCGCAGATATCAATAATGGCATGGAATCCATTTTAAACGTTGTTAGTAATGAACTCAAATATAAAGCTACGGTCACAAAAGATTTTGGCGTGCTTCCCGATGTGAAATGTTATCCACAGAAGCTCAATCAGGTCTTTATGAACATACTGGTCAATGCAGCCCAGGCCATAGAAAAACAGGGTGAAATAAATATTAAAACAAGACACGTTAACGGGCATGTTGAAATTGCTATCAGTGACACCGGGTCCGGGATTGAGGAAGAAAATCTTAACAAGATTTTCGATCCTTTCTTTACCACAAAAGATGTGGGCAAAGGGACGGGTTTGGGCATGAATATTGCTTATAACATTATTAAAAAGCACAATGGAACCATAGATGTGGAAAGCAAAGTGGGTGAGGGAACTACATTTATAATTCGAATCCCGGCGGAATGAGAAGCCAGAAGTCAGAGGGCAGGAGATAATGGTTAATAATCAATGGTCAACAATTAATAATTAACAATTGATTATTGGTTATTAAATTGTGGATCGGGGATCAGGGACCAGAGGACAGAAGACAGAAGGCAGGGGTCAGTGATCAGTGAAAAATTTTGCTGGGGCAGGCAAAGGGTAAATAACCACCATGGATAATCGAAGCCTATTGATTGTAGATGATGAGCCTAATGTAATCAGCGGTTTAAGGCGAACACTGAGAAATGAAGGCTATACGATTTATTCAGGCAACTCGGGAAAAGCCGGTCTTGAGCTGTTAAAAAAGCACGACATAGGCGTTGTTTTATCAGACATTAAGATGCCTGAAATGGACGGCGTTACTTTTATAGAAGCCGGTCGAAAATTTAAACCGGATATTGTGGCAATGCTGTTGACAGCCCATGCCAGCTTAAAGAACGCTATAGATGCCATCAATCGTTCCCAGGTATTCGGTTATCTGACAAAGCCGTGGTTTGACGCGGACCTTAAAGGAACTATTGTTAGGGCTTTTGAGCATTATAACCTGGTAACGGAGAATAAACGGCTTCAGAAATTAACTCAAAAACAGAATGAGCAATTAAAGCTTGCAAATGAAAATCTTGAGAGTCTGATCCGTGAACGAACTTTGCAGCTCGAAGAAGCCGTGCATGAGGGAATTATAATGCTTGCCATGGCTGCTGAGGCAAAGGACAACGATACCGGAGAGCACGTGTTTAGAATTCGTGACCTGACACATGATATTTGCAGCGGCCTCAACATGTCTCCGGAGCAAACCGAGCAAATAAGCTTTTTTAGTATCATGCATGATGTGGGGAAAATACATATACCTGATAAAATTTTACAAAAGAGGGGTCCGTTAACCGGCGAAGAATGGGCTATAATGCAAACGCATTGCATCGCCGGTGAGAAGATTTTGGGAAAAAAACCTTTTTATCAAACCGCACGCGAAATAACCCGCTCTCATCACGAACGCTGGGATGGAAACGGATATCCTGACGGATTGAAGGGAGAATCTATCCCTTTGGCCGCCAGAATCGTAACCGTGGCCGATGTCTTTGACGCTTTAACCCATGAAAGGCCCTATAAAAAAGCCTGGCCAATAGAAAAAGCTCTGGTTGAAATGGAGGAATTATCCGGGAAAGTATTTGATCCCAGGATTTTAAAGGTATTTCTAAATTTGAGGGCAGAAGACAGAGAGCAGTTATCAGTGAACAGTTACCAATGACAAATGACAAATGACCCCGGTGAAATGCGCTGCGCTGTCACTACGTGAATTTCACGGGGCAAGCAAATGACCGGCATCCAGAGGACTGAGTATGACATTGAAGTATAAACATACATTGCTATTTGTGGATGATGAAAAATCCATCACAAAAGCACTGCACCGTTTATTTCGTAAAGACGGGCATCATATTTTCACAGCGTCCAGCGGCATGGAAGGTCTCGAAGTGCTGGAAAAAGCTGAAAGACCGGTTTCCCTGATTATTTCTGATCAGCGGATGCCCGAAATGAACGGCGCCCAATTTTTAGAAAAGGCGAAGAAAATATTCCCTGATGCCGTCAGATTTCTCCTCACCGGTTATTCTGACATGGATGCGGTTGTGGAGGCAGTCAACAAAGGAGAAATTCACCGGTACCTGACCAAGCCCTGGAATGATGATGATTTGCTTCTTCAGGTTAAACAGTCTTTGAAGCAATTCGAACTGGTGATTGAAAACAGAAGGCTTTTAAAGCTCACAAATAAACAGAACAAGGAGTTAGATGAACTCAATAAGAGCTTGGAAAAAAAAGTAGAATTAAGAACCCTGGAAATCAGACAAAAAAATGTAGAACTTGAAAAAAGTTTTGTGGATATGATCCGGTTGTTGTCGTCATTGATTGGAACTCTGAATCCTAAGCTTGGCCAATATATGGGTTATGTAGCACAACTTGCAAGAGAGTTAGCAGAAGACTTTCAGATAGATAAGGAAGAACTTGATCAGATTGAGATGGCCGGCATGATACATGATATCGGTCTGCTGGGTTTGCCCGATGATATTCTGACAATAGACGAAGATCATATGGATACGGAACAGTTGAAAATGTTTAGCCAGCATCCGGTGATTGCATCGACCTGTCTCGAGTCTGTTGAAAGATTAAACAGAGTGGGAGAAATTATCCTTTACCACCACGAACATGTAGATGGCACAGGGTTTCCTGCCGGATTAAAAGGGGATAATATCCCCCTGGGTTCTCGTATTATTGGGGCTGTGGCAGATTATTGCAAAATAGTTTGCACGTGGCCGAAAGATCCAGAAAAAATAAAGCAACGGGCAAGACAATATTTCGGATCTGCAATAAAAGATATCAATAATAGCGAACCTGAAAAAATGCTGGAAAAGATTGGCCAGAAGATTATCTTGCTCCAGGCAAACCAGAAATATGATATGGATGTTGTCGTTAATTTGGTAAAAAAGGTAAAAGAACCTGCAGAAGTTAAGGAAGTTAGAAAGCAAAAAGGAAAAGGTGTCGTTAAGGTAGGATTTGAAGATTTAAAAGAAGGGATGGTTTTGGTGACGGATTTGCGTTTAAAAGACGGCAGACTTTTACTTGTAAAGGGGACCAGACTCAAAAATTCGTTAATAAAGAAGGTCCAAATCATTGGGGAACGAAAACTTTTAGATGGTCAGATATTCGTATCAGTTTAGGCCCGTTAGATTAATCGATTTAAGGGAAAACGATCATGGAATCTAATAAAATTTTTAAAAAACTTGATCGAATGGAGCAACTTCCAACGCTTCCGGCAATTGCCATGGAAGTCAATAAAATGCTTCAGGATTACGAAACATCCATCAAAGATTTGGCTTTAGTAATAGAAAAAGATCAGGCCATGGTCCCCAAAATATTGAAGCTTGTAAACTCTTCTTTTTTCGGGTTTCAGTCCAAAGTCAGCAGTCTGTCCCATGCCATAATGCTATTAGGCTTTAACACGGTGCGAAATGCGGTTGTTTCTGTTTCGATCATAAAAGCCTTTTCAATAAAAGATGGTCTGGAAGGGTTTGATATTACGGAACTCTGGACCCATTCAGTGGGTGTGGCCACAATTAGCAGATATCTTGCCGAAAAGATCCGTTGCCAGTTTTTAGAGGATGCTTTTACCGGAGGACTTCTGCACGATATTGGTAAAATTATTCTCGTCCAGAGTTTTCCTGATTTATTTAAGAAAGTATGGATGGCGGCTAAAGAGAATAATCTGTCGTTTTATGAAGCTGAAGAAAAAGAACTTTCTATTAACCATGCCAGGATAGGGGGGTATCTGGCAAAAAAATGGAAACTTCCCCAGGATCTGGTTGATGTCATTCAATATCACCATAAAGTCAGGAAGAGCATCCAGAATCCCGAACTGTTAATGGTCGTTCATGTGGCCGATATCATAATGAATAGTTATATGAATGGTTTGTTAACAGAGATTGATCTATCTGTAATATATCCTGACGCAAGGGAAATAATGAAATCCGAGCTGGAAACCATGACTGATTGGTTCCCCGGAGTGTTAGAGGACATCAATTCAGCATGTCAATTTTTTCTTAAGGAATAGAGAAATGGAACAAAATCAACATACGGTTTTATGTGTAGATGACGAGAAGAATATATTAAATTCTCTAAAACGATTGCTCCGAAGAGAGGGTTACAGACTGCTGACCGCAAACAGCGGCCAAGAAGGACTGAAACTCTTTGAAGAAAATGAAGTCCATCTTGTGATTTCAGATCAGAGGATGCCAGAAATGAGCGGGATCGATTTCATGGAAAAGGTCAATACTGAACATCCTGATACAATCCGGATTGTTCTTACAGGATACACGGATGTTGATGCTATAACGGAATCGATCAATAAGGGGCATGTTTATAAATTTCTCCTAAAACCGTGGAATGATGAAAATCTAAAACTAGAAATCAGAAAGGCCCTGGAACAATACGAACTTGTTCAGGCTAATAAAAGGCTCCATGAACAGGTCTTGAAACAAAATGAAGAATTGCAAAAAATAAATGAAAATTTAGAATTTTTAGTGAAAGAAAGAACAAAGGACCTTGAGGTTCAAAATCAAGCTCTTGAACTTTCTCGCACCATCTTAGAAGACCTTTCAGTTCCGATTATTGGCGTTAGCGAAGAGGGAATGATTGTGCTTATAAACCGGGAAGCACAGTCCCTATCAAAAAGTGGCAATGGCTTTGCAATTGGGAATAGACTCATTGACTATTTTTCAAGTAAAATTGATAAAAAAATGGCCGAGGTGCTGACTAACAACCTGGCTCAGACACTCAAAGGGTATCAATTGTCAGAGGAAATCTATGACATTGATTTAGTACCACTTTCCGGAGATTTTCGCGGCAAAGGGGTGGTTGTGACAATGAAACCGGTTGGAACTTAGGGGCTTCGCCCCAATTGGAATAGTGGAGGAATGCGCTAACATGGCTGAGTTTAGCGAAATTGATAAAAAAATAGTGGTCAAGATTGTTTATTACGGTCCTGCGCTAAGCGGCAAAACCACCAACTTGATGCAACTTCATGACATCCTGGATCCTTCTAATTGCGGTGAGCTGATGACCTTTGAAACAAAAGGAGACAGAACACTTTTTTTTGACCTTCTTCCTTTGATGATAAAGTCTGAAAACGATTTTAAAATTAAGGTTAAACTTTTTACGGTTCCGGGCCAGGTGGCCTACGATGCAACCCGAAAGGCTGTTCTGTCACGTGCAGACGGGGTTGTTTTTGTCGCCGACTCCCAGGAAACTCAGGCCATGAGTAACTTTGAGAGTTTTGATAACCTGGAAAAAAACATAAGTCGGGTCGGTCTTGATTTTGAAGATCTTCCCCTGGTTATCCAATTCAACAAACGTGATTTAAAGAACATCATCAGCCAAGACGAAGTCTTGAACAGATGGCGCCCAACCGGTCTTCCAATTACATTCAGCTCGGCCCTTTATGGATCTGGTGTCAAGGAAACCTTTGAGCTGATTTTAAGAAAAACCTATCAAAGTCTGGATAGCACTTATCGACTCGATAAAGAGTGTATGATTTCCGAAGAAAAATTTCTTACGATAATTCCGGACAATTGATTTATGATTGACGATTGTTGGAGCGCAGCGAAAACCCCGATTTATAGGGGAAGATTGATGATTTTGGACTGGGAATTTAGTATCAAAGTTTATTTTAGGCATTTTAGCTCACTTTAGGAATTTCCAATGACAAATATAAGCGAACATATTGAACTTGAGGATTTTGACCGTGAATATGGGATAAATGATCTTTTATCAGTCTCTATTCTGGATGAATTAATTACTGAAGTACAGAAGGTTAAACCGATCCCTTTCCTCGTGCTAATGCCGGACGGCACACCATATTATTCCAAAGGCTTTTTCCCGGAAAACGATATGGATTATCTCTGCAAGGTTTTAGCCCGGCACAGGTTTGAAAATGTCAAGATAATAAAAACAGCTAATGGCAAAGTAAGCATTTTTCCGGTTATACATGAGCTTGAAACCATCGGTTACCTTGCCCTGGGGTATGAGGACAAGGGAGGGCAATCATCATATCCGATTATACCGCTTGGCAATTTTATTTTAAAAGCTTTTATGCAGCTTATACGCCAAAATTATCAAAATAAAATGACCGCAGGGCTCCACGGGCAAGTAGTTGAGGAATCTTATGCCAGGCTGAAGAAAAAGGCCGCCTTGCTTGAGGAGTCGGAGAAGAAATACCGAAACCTTGCTGAAAACCTTGAAGTAGAAGTAGAAAAGAAAACTAAAGAAATAAAACAAGCCCAGACTCAGCTTATGCAGCAGGATAAAATGGCATCAATCGGCCAGCTTGCCGCGGGTGTGGCCCATGAAATCAACAATCCCATGGGTTTTATCAACAGCAATCTAATTACCCTCGAATCATATGCAAAAGAGATCAAATCCTTAATATTACAATACAGAAATTTCATATCGAATCTAAAAGATAATATGGCTACTCAAGAAGGCATAACCTGTGTTTTAGAAAAAATTGATCGTATTAATGAATTTGAAAAGGAATCTGATATCGAATTTATACTTGAAGATATCCCTGAATTGCTCAGCGAGTCCAAAGACGGGGCAGAACGTATAAAAAAGATCGTGATTGATTTGAAAGATTTTGCTCATCCCGGAATAGAAAAGCCTGAATATGTAGATATTAATCACAATCTTGATTCCACGCTGAACATTGTAAATCATGAGATCAAATACAAGGCGACCGTAACAAAAGAATACGGAAAACTACCTATGGTGCGATGTATGCATCAACAAATCAATCAGGTCTTTATGAACATACTGGTGAATGCAGCCCAGGCCATAAAAAAACAGGGTGAAATAAATATCAAAACAAGACACGTTGACGGGTTTGTAGAGATCGCCATCAGTGATACCGGGTCCGGGATTCAGGAAGAAAATATTAACAAGATTTTCGATCCTTTCTTTACTACCAAAGAAGTAGGTGCAGGGACAGGCCTGGGACTTAATCTGGTATATAACATAGTAAAAAACCATAGTGGGACAATAGATGTGGAAAGCAAAGTGGGTGAGGGAACGACATTTATGATTCGAATACCGGCGGAATGAGAAGACGGAAGACAGAGGACAGAAGACAGGAAATAATGGTTAATAATCAATGGGTAACAATTAATAATTAACAGTTGATTATTGATTATTAAAT
>CAZBOB010000008.1:46152-67195 GCA_964492995.1 uncultured Desulfobacteraceae bacterium
ATGGGTAACAATTAATAATTAACAGTTGATTATTGATTATTAAATTGTAGACCGGAGATCAGAGGTTAGAGGTCAGAAGGCGGAGGACAGAGGTCAGGGGACAGATATCAGTAAAAAGTGAAAAGTTGCCAATGACCAATGACAAGGAGTTGAGAATTGTATGTCTAGATTAGCATCATTATTCATCGAAGAGGATAAAAAGCAAAAACAAGGGATTGAGTTGGATGTGGTCGAGTCGAGCAAAACGAACTATAAAATCCTGTTTGTTGATGATGAAGAGAAAGTTCTAAAGGCAATGCGCCGAATTTTCAGACAGGAGAATTATACACTATTTGTGGCACAATCCGGTCAGGAAGCTTTAGAATTACTCAAAGATGAGTCGGTTCATGTTGTTATTTCAGATCACAAAATGCCCGGTATGACCGGGGCTGAACTTTTGCGTGAAATCAAGGCTCTTTATCCCCAGACAATCCGAATCATGTTAACCGGGTATGCCGATGTAAATGCGGTTATGGGTGCTGTTAATGAAGGAGCTGTTTATAAGTTTATCACAAAACCATGGAATGATGACGATTTGCGACTTACAGTCAGTCTTGCTCTGGAACAGTTTGATTTGATCCAGGAGAACAAGTCACTGAAGAAAAAAACGGATATCCAAAAGAAAGAAATCAGCAAGTTAAGTCGTTTTGCCAGTGTACACAGAAGTCAATTAGGGTCCATTTTAATCAGGCAGAATTTAATCGGCAAAGAAGATCTGGATAAGGCCTTATCGATGCAGTCCAAATCAAAAAAGATACTGCCCCAGATCCTGGTAGAAATGGGGGTTGTGGATGAAAAAACAGTCATTAAAGCTATTAGCACAAAACTTGGAATTAACCGGGTCTATCCCAATGAATTTACAGTGTCAAAGGAACTCGCGTCTCTTATCCCCCAAAATGTTTGTGAAAAGAATCTGCTGGTGCCCTTAAAACATGACGGCGGTCGTTTAATCGTAGCCATGGCAGATCCGACTGATTACATGAAGGTAGATGATCTCAAATTTATTGTAGGTCTTCCCATCGAACCTGTTCTGTCCGCGCAAAAAGAAATTATTGCAAAACTCAATGAGATATTTGGAAAAGACGATACACTTGAAGCGGCACTTTCTGAAATAGATATTATTGATCCCACGGAAAACATTGAGATCATACTGGAGAAAGAGGATGAAGAAACACATATTGATGACCTTCTCAGCGCCAAGGACCAGCCGCCGGCAATCCGGATAGTTAACGCAATTATCTCCGATGCCCTGCGCCATGGTGCTTCCGATGTACACATAGAACCAAAAACAAAGTATCTAATGGTTCGATACCGAATAGATGACCTGCTCCAGGATAAACTTCATATACCCATTTCAATGCATCTTGCGATTGTTTCCAGGATCAAAATTATGAGCGAGCTCGATATAGCGGAGCGAAGAAGGCCTCAAGATGGAAGAGTCACGGTAAAGACTTCATCAAGAATGGTTGATATGCGCATTTCAACACTCCCAACAATTAACGGTGAAAAGGTTGTGCTCAGGGTGCTGGATAAAAATGCGGCCATCAAGGATATTGAACAACTGGGGCTTTTGGAAAAGGACTATGCAACGATTTCCCAGTTCATTGAATACCCTCAGGGGATGATTCTGGCTACAGGTCCCACCGGCAGCGGCAAAACCAGCACGCTTTATTCTCTTTTGCGGAAAGGGGCAAAAATAACAAAAAATTTTACTACCATTGAAGACCCCGTAGAATTCCATATGTCCATGGCAGAGCAGGTAAATGTTCGAGAAAAAATTGGTCTTGGATTTCCGATTATTTTAAGATCCATTTTACGACAGGATCCCAACGTGATCATGTTGGGTGAAATCCGGGATCATGAAACCGCCGAAGTCGCCTTTCATGCCGCTTTAACAGGGCATTTGGTGTTAAGCACCTTGCACACGAACAATAGTGTCGCTTCAATTACACGCCTAAGAGATATGGGGATGAAAGCGTATGTAATAAGTGATGCTCTTATCGGAATTATAGCCCAGCGGTTGGCACGACGGATCTGCTCGCACTGTAAAGTGGATGATGATCCGCCTGAAAAGACATTGAACGCTCTAAAGATATTTGAAAAGGACTTTAGGCTCTGGAAGGGAGCCGGGTGTGAGAATTGCAACCAGACCGGTTACAAGGGCAGAACAGGTATTTATGAAGTCTTCCAGATTGATGGAGAGATCAAGAAGATGATCCATGAAGATGCTACTGATAATGAGCTTTTAAGATCAGCAAAGCTAAATGGAATGACGACACTTCTGGATGATGCTATGGTTAAAATGAAATCCGGCATCACCACCTGTGAAGAGATACTAAGGGTTTTCGGCCCTCAAAATGTTCTGAAAATTGTATGTCCTGAATGCGGGGTTCATCTGGATGAACGATACCGGTTTTGCCCGTTTTGTGGCCATACGATTAACCTGCGCTGTGCAAATTGCGGCAATTCCTTGGCCTTGAACTGGATAGCCTGTCCTTCATGCGGAAAGAAAACGCGGCAGGGCTGATGAGCGCAAACAGAAAAGAAGGAGAACTATATGAAAAGACAGACCATACTTGTCGTGGATGATGAAAAATTGATCCTCAAATCCATTAAGCGAGTACTCAGGAATGAAAATTATAATATCCTTACTGCCGAGAGTGGAGACCAAGGCCTTTTGTTGCTCAAGGATTATGATGTTCAACTGGTAATAAGTGACTATAATATGCCGGGGATGAATGGCATGGAATTTTTACAAAATGTAAAGAGAGATCATCATCAGATTTTAACCATTATGTTAACCGGCCAGATGGAAATTGAGATTGCCATGAAGGCCATTAACGAAGCCGGTGTATATAAATTCATCCTTAAACCCTGGGAAGATGCTGATTTGATAATTACAATCAGACGGGCATTGGAGTCTCTTGAGCTTATTTTGGAAAGAAAATCATTGCTCCAGCAAATCAAAACTCGTGATGTCATTTTACAGGATCTTGAGAAGGAGCATCCCGGGATCACCAAAGTAGAACGGGATGAGAACGGATATATTTTTGTAGATTGTTAATTCAGGTGCCAAGTCTGAAATTTATATGTCGATCATCGTTTCCAGCTGTTTTATCTTTTCGACAAAACCGGCAATGATTTTCTGAAACTCGCTTTCTGTAAGTTCCAAACTCTCCACCACTTCCCGGTGAAACCTGTAAGCCAGACCATCGGATCCCACACCTATCCCCATCATCATGCAGATCGTGTCTGCCATATAGACAATTGCAGATTCAAACTCACTAATTGAGGCTTCCTGTGGCCGGTGATGGTGTCTAATAATTTCAACCATTTTTGGGCTGAACTTCCAGTTCTCGGCAACCATTCCGCCCAGTTCCGCATGATCGATTCCAATCACTTCCTTTTCAGCCTCTCTGAAAGTAAAGTTTTGTTTCGTTACCAGGGCGTTGATTTTATCAAAAGAGTCCTTTACATACTGATTCAAAATCACTTTGCCGATATCCTTTAATAGTGCGGCTGTAAATATCAGGTGAGTTTCCTTTACCCCTTTTTTCTCGGCAAGTTCACGGGCAAGTATGGCAGAAGAAACCGAATATTTCCAGAGCTCACCCGCTTCAAGATCGTACCCCTCTTGTGCCGTTTGTAAGTTTTCACCACTGGCCGACAATAGAACAAGATCGACCACCTGGGCCATACCCAGATACACAATGGCCTGATGCACGGAATCGACCTTTTCCGGCAGACCGAAATATGCAGAATTGACCACCTTTAATAAATTGGCGGTTACGGCCGTGTCATAAATAATGACTTTAGAAAGATCATACATGGAACTTTTAGGATCTTCGGCGATAGACATTACCTTGCTTGCTACCTGGGGAATCGGTGTTAAGTGATCTATTTTTTTTATGATGGATTTTATATCGCTCATATCTTTCTTTCTCCCTTGCCGGAAACCTTTATCCATGTATCCCCGTTATTGACCGCTATCTTGATGGTTCGATTGACCGTACCCCCAATATCCTTGTAATCGATGATCACATTGTTTTTGTGAAACATTTTCCGGACGGCAATATCATTCCTTTTGCCGATATTAAACAATCCTTTCTGGTCCAGAACCTGTGATCCTCCAACCACAATAACTTTCATTCTCTGTTTTTTAGCACCTAACTTATAGGCGGCCTTGAAAAGGGCAGGGATGCCGGTATCGGCAAACATATACGGGTTCTTTCTGGCTTTTTCCTTATCCAGACTCGATTCCGGGAGCATATAGTGAAGCAACCCCCCTACCCGTGCCACTGAATCATAAATTGCAACACCGATACATGATCCAAGAGAATAGGTGACGAGGGTTGCTTTTATATCGTTTGTGACTTTCATATCTGAAACGCCTACTATCAGGTTCATAGCATCATCCTATAAGTAGTTAATTACGCAGCCTTTTCAAAAACAGATATCTCCTTACTGTTTAGCACCCGATCTATATCGAGCAGAATCTTAACACCCCCTTCCATCTTGGCCATGTCGAGGATATAGTTGATATTCAGCATGAAATTCCTGCCGGAAGCAGGAATTTTTTATCGACGTCACTTTTATCTTCCCTGCTGTATACCACCCGTCAAGTCGATCCGGCAGAGTGTAGTGGCTAACTCCATCAGATCTACCGGGGTAAGCCCGGAAGATGGTACCGGAGTGAAATTCCGTAAGGATCATTTAAGCCTTGACCTCTGACCACTGTTTTTTGATCTTTGATATTGGTCACTTGTATCCCTCCAACGGGATTTGAGACTAATCTTTTTGCCTTTTATGCATTATATATGCCAGATAGTGATGATTTTTGAGGAAAGGTCCTCCATTACAATTATAACGGCAGGACTCAGCTTATACTAAATAAAATGGTAGTCAGGCTTTTGGAGGTTGGCTTAGGGAGTATGGGAAAATTCAAAAGGGAAATTAACCGTCAAGTTATTGACGTGCCTGCACAAAAAATTGACGATTAACGGGGAGTTGCCTTGATAATAAAAGACGGTATAAAATTTTTACAATTAATTCGGGTACAATAAATCGGCACAAAAGGTTGACCCGGTTTGCTCTGCAATGATTGAGCTTACTATTTGACCTATTAATTTAAATGGTTTATACTTATAAAAAATTGGCGCCTAAAAGGATGAGACCTTTGCAAAACGCCCCTTTTTGCTCAATTTCTGCGTCCCCGCTGAGCGGAATTTGTCAACAGGCTCAAATTTTAACCCGCCACCGAACTTTGGCGGGTTAATCCTCGAAATACTCAATGTATTCGTGCCTGCCCCGTGAAATGCGAAGCCTATTTCTCTGGGGTGGTTAAAATTTTCGCGTTGACTCGGGGCGTCCATGCCCCTCGCCCTTGCGGGCAGCTTGACAGCTGTCCAATTCTGCTAGCCTGCGGAATTGCCTTGGACTTAAACCCCGGTTAAATATGAAATACGGATTTAACTGAGCAGGCAAAAATTGACATTTTTCAAAGGTCTCAGGATAAGTGCGGCACGTTACCAATTTTTGGCCCAAAAAAAGGGGTTATGGCTGAAATGCCGTAACCCCTTGAAATTAATGGTACGCCTGGCAGGATTCGAACCTGCGACCTACGGATTAGAAGTCCGTTGCTCTATCCGGCTGAGCTACAGGCGCAAAGAGAAAATAAAAACTCTGAATACCATATGCTCGTATGTAAGTCCATAAAATATTCGCATGAAAAAATTTAATAAAAAACAGAAAGATCGAAAAACAAAGCGGGATCAAAACAGCACTGTCGAATATGAAAACGATGGTGAAAAACCGGAATATCATTCTGATGATACCGCTATTGTTAAGTTCGACCCGCTTCAGCGCTACCTTTCAGAAATAAGCAAGCACAAGCTTCTTACCAGAGAGCAGGAAATAGAGCTTGGGAAAAGAGTCATGGAAGATGGTGACACTGAGGCTGCGTATATTCTGGTGACCGCCAACCTCAGACTTGTTGTAAAAATTGCTCTCGAATTTCAGCGAGTATGGATGCAGAATCTTTTGGACCTGATTCAGGAAGGGAATATAGGGCTCATGCAGGCAGTTAAAAAATTTGATCCATACAAGAATGTCAAGTTTTCATATTATGCCTCATTCTGGATAAAGGCTTACATTTTAAAATTTATTATGGACAACTGGCGTCTTGTGAAAATAGGAACCACCCAAGGGCAAAGAAAACTCTTTTTTAAGCTTAAAAAAGAGAAGCAGAAACTGATTGATCAGGGTTTTGATCCCAAACCAAAACTTTTGTCCGAAAGACTGGGGGTATCCGAACGTGAAATTGTGGATATGGACCAGAGGCTTGATGGCTGGGATGTTTCTTTGGATGCTCCTATAAAGGATGATTCAGATACGAAAAGAGTTGAGTTGTTAAACACGGAAGTCGAATCTACGGAAGATCGGGTGGCGAAAAAAGAGATCGAGACCCTTTTACATAATAAGATTACCGAGTTTAAAAAAACGATGACTCCCAGAGAGCTTGAAATTTTTGAACAGCGTATTTTTTCAGACGCTCCTGCTACGTTGCAGGAGATTGGCGACCGCTACGAGATATCAAGAGAACGTGTCCGCCAGGTTGAAAAGAATATTATCAAGAAATTGAGAGAGTTTTTTAAACGCGAAATTCCGGACTTTGATTTTTATGACCGGTTTAAAGGATTTGATTGAAACAGGACATTTTTGAAATGAAATCCAGAGCGATAAACCTGACCGTTGCGGTTATGGTCATTTTAATTTTTTTCGGTTGTTTTCCTTATAAAAAGGCGGCTCAGCCATTAAGTAAAAACCTGGACGAGACTGAGACAGACTCGCTTGCGCCGGAGAACCGCTATTACTACTTCACAGAGTCACAGTTACAGCGAAAAACAGGCAACTACGATAAAGCGATTCAGTATCTAAATAAAGCGATTGAAGCAGATCCTGAATCTACTTATCTGCAGTTGGAGCTAGCGACCCTTTACCTTCATATAAAAGAGAACCAAAGGGCTTTAAGTATTGTTGAAAAAATTATAGAAAAAGAACCTGAAAACCTAAATGCTCTTATCATGTATGGAAGACTCAAGCAGGGGCTTAATCAGCTTGATGACGCTGAAGCGGTGTATGAAAAAATTATTGCCATCGATCCGAAACAAGAAAATATATATTTGCTTTTAGGCGATCTGTACATGCAGGAAAAGAAACTGAACAGGGCATTAAAGATCTATGACCAGCTTATTCAAAATTTTCCGGAATCCTTTGTGGGGCATTTCTTTATAGCAAAAATATTTACAGAGCAGAATAACACTGCCGGAGCTGAAAAAGAATTTAAAAAAACTTTAGAAATAAAACCCGACCTCGAGGAACCGCGTTATGAGCTGATAAACCTGTACAAAACTTTGGGCAAAGAGGAGAAAATTATTCAGTTATACCTGGACCTTTTGAAAAGAAATCCCGAAAATATAAGAGCCGCCATGGAACTCGGATATTATTATCATGAAAGGGGAATGACGCAGAATGCAGAAAAGATTTTTAAGGATCTGGGTGCAAGAAGCATTGCGCAAAAGGAAGTAGTAAGAAGAGTTATTAAGCGTTATTTAAATCCAAAGGAATATGATGCCGCAGTCATTATCCTCGAAGGGATGTTAAAGGGTGCGCCGGACAGTTCCGAGCTTCATTACATTGCCGGGGTCGCTTTTGATGGGAAAAAAGATAAAGACAAAGCCATCATGTATTTTAAAAAAGTGGCGATGGATTCCGGCTTTTATAAAGAAGCCGTGGTTCATGTTGCATTTTTATACCAGGAACAGAAAAAAATTGAGGAAGCAATACATTTTTTAAAAGATGTTATTAAAAAAATACCTGATGATCCTGAGATGTTACTCTATCTGGGTTCATTTTATGAAGATACAGGGGAATTCCAAAAAGCTGAAAACGTTCTCAAACAGGGACTCAAGATTGATTCTGATAATACAAGACTCCGTTTTCGCCTGGGCGTTGTTTATGACAAGTGGGGAAGGAAAAAAGCTTCCATAGAAGAGATGAAGACGGTGATAAGTCTTGACGAAAAGGATGCCAATGCATTGAATTATCTCGGTTATACCTATGCAGAGCTTGGGGAGAATCTGGATGAGGCCGAACGTCTTATCAAGGCAGCTTTAAAACAAAAACCTGATGACGGTTATATCACAGACAGCCTGGGGTGGGTATACTATAAGAAAGGACTTTTTGACAAGGCCTTGAAATATCTAGAAAAAGCCGTAAGCCTTGTACCTGACGACCCGATTATCCTGGAGCATTTAGGAGATATATACCTGAAGATAAGTAACAAGAAAAAAGCCCTACAATTCTACAAACGTTCGTTGTTGAAAAAAGAAAAAGACAAAGATGATCTTGAGAAAAAGATACAGGGATTATCCGGTCAATGAAATACCCAGCATACACTCGGCACCTTACAACAATTTTTTTAATCGGCATTTTTTTATTTTTATCCTGCAGCAGCATTACATCACGTATTCCGGAAAAACCCGGGGACCTTAAGACGTTATCTGAAGCCGGGGAACTTATTTCGTATCTGAAAAATCAAAATCTTCATCTCAAAACCTTCAAAGGTGTTGGCAGGATAACATTTTTGGAAAATGAAAAAAAAGATCTGACCACCCGGGTGGCGTGGGTAGGATCAATACCAGACAGACTCCGTATTGTACTTCGAAGCGTTTCAGGACAGCCTGTGTTAAGCTTTGCATCTGACGGCCAGTGGCTCTATCTTGTGAATCATACACAGGGTAAATTTTATAAACGGCGCTCCGAAAATTCCACAATGAAAAAATTCTTTTCAATGCCCGTGAAATCAGACGATATTGTTAATATTCTGGCCGGCCGTGTTTCTGTTGATAATTTTGATTCTGCCGTTGTTATAAAAAATAGTCCTCCCGGAGGCAGGTCCAATGTTACTCCAAACCGCCACACTGCCTTATCGAGTCGGGAGGAGCCTAGCGCACATGAAGATGGATATATCCTGGTTCTAAAAAAAGGATGGGGGGACACTTGTCAAAAAATATACCTTGATGCCAACAAAAAACAGGTACGCAAGGTGGAAAATTTTTATTTTACCGGCGATCTGAGGTATCGGGCGGAGTTTAAAAAAATGCAGGATATCGAGGGATACAGGGTCCCTTCCCGTCTGGTGCTTTCAACCGATGACGGTTCCGGTTTTCAGCTCGATGTTGACAGATACTGGGCTGGTGTTTCGGTTTCACCGTCACTGTTTGTGTTGACGCCGCCGGAGCAATAAAACCTTTGACAGGGGTTCAAGGTTCAGGGTTCAGGGTTAAATAAATAATGGTTAATAATCAATGGGTAACAATTAATAATTAACAATTGATTATTGATTATTAGATCGGGGTACAGGTGTCAGTGACCCATGAACAGCAAGAGTGAAATATGCTTCGCTGCGGAGTCCACGCTGGGCAAACTGGCAAAATGGTTGCGGATTCTTGGCTTTGATACATCTTATGAGCCTGGCTTTTCAGCTAAAAAAGCCATGGATTTGGGGAGGAAAAAACGAATTCTGCTTACTCGCACCGAGTGTGTCCGGGACGGCAAATTGTCGCAAGAGTTTATCTTTGTAACATCAAACAATCCGTTTGAGCAGCTCAGAGAGGTGATTAACACGCTGGGAATTGTTTATACGGATACGCGTCCGTTTTCACGATGCATCCGGTGTAACACCCGTATCCAACCGGTGGACAAGGATTTTGTGCAGGGGAATGTGCCCGACTTTATCTGGCAAACCTGCGATATTTTTCAGACATGCGGCCGATGTCGGCGAATATACTGGCCGGGAAGTCATACCGAACGGAGCCACGATATCATTATGAGGCTGTTTGACCGTTATGATAAACGTTAAAAAAGTCATCGCCCTTGAAGCACGGCTTAAAAACTGTAAAAATGTTGTAACCTTGGGGGTGCGACCCAATTTTTCCGATTACAGCCATACGGAGGCGGATCTTATCCGAAAAGCCGAAAAGATATACTTTCCGACCACCTTCTATGCCGAACTGTTCGATGCCGTGGGGAAAAAAACCTTTCCCAGTTATCATAATTATAAATGTGTTCAGGACAAGATCAAACAGACCGCCCTGTTTAATCTTCTCGAAATACCGCATCCCAGGACCCGGGTGTTTTATGGAAAACGCCAGAAAAACTCTATTTGCGAACATTTTCAATTTCCTTTTATTGCCAAAGTCCCACGGGGATCGGCTATGGGAAGGGGGGTTTACCTTATCCGGAATCGAGAAGATCTGGATTCCTATATCAGCCGGTCGAATGTTGCCTATATTCAGGAATACCTGCCGTCAGATCGCGATATACGGGTTGTTGTAATAGGAGATCGGGTCGTTCATGCATACTGGCGCATTGCGCCTTCGGGTGAATTTAGAAGTAATGTTGCTGTGGGTGCAACCATCAGTCTGGATTCTGTGCCTAAAAATGTTCTTGATCTTGCCCTTGATACTGCCCAAAGATGCCGGTGGGACGACGTGGGGATCGATATCATTGAGCATGACAAAAATTTGTATGTTCTTGAAGCCAATATGAAATTCGGTAAAGAAGGATTCAGAAAGGCGGGGATAGATTACATTAAACTCATGGAGAGCATGATAGAAAATGGCCAGATTTAAAGAAGAAAACCTCGATACGCTCAGTGTAGCCCTGAAACAGCGGGAAACCGAAATTTTATCTCCAATTGCTACGTTGAGTGTCGCGGGGGTACGACGGTTTCATGAGGTGCGTTTAGAAGAAGGGTATCGCCTGATATTTTCTGTGGATGTGGATCGGATTCTTCATTCACGGGCCTACACGCGATATATCGACAAGACCCAGGTCTTTTATCTTATACACAATGATCATATTACCCATCGTGTGCTCCATGTTCAACTGGTATCGAAAATTGCAAGGACCATTGGTCGTTATCTGGGATTGAACGAGGATCTCATTGAGGCCATTTCTCTGGGTCATGATATCGGGCATACACCATTCGGGCATGACGGTGAAAGGTTTTTGTCAGAACTTTGCCGGTCAAATGGTATCGGTTATTTTCAGCATAACGTTCAAAGTGTTCATTTCCTGGACAAGGTGGAATGTAAAGGCAAAGGATGGAATCTTTGTCTGCAGACTCTGGACGGTATTCTTTGCCATGACGGAGAAATCCATAACCGGGTACTTAAACCAGATAGAAATAAAACGTTTGAAACATTAGAAAAAGAGATGTCAGCTAAAAAGGATGATCCTTGGATTAAACTCATACCCATGACGCTGGAAGGATGTGTTGTCCGAATGGCAGATACCATCAGTTACATCGGTCGTGACATAGAAGATGCCATCCGGCTCAAAATGATCAAAAGATCCGATCTTCCCAAGGACAGCGTTGATATCCTTGGGGATACAAACGGGACCATTGTCTATAATCTTGTAACCGATGTTATCAAAAACAGCTTTCAAAACAGCTATGTTGTTTTCAGCCCGGAAGTGTCTGACGCCTTAAAGCGGCTCAAGGATTTTAACCTTGAACGTATTTACATGAATCCGGAAATCAAAAAACATACGGGCACCATAGAAAAACTGTTTGGAATGCTTTTTGAGAAGTACCTTAATGATATTGAGACTGAAAACCGATCTTCAGTGATATTTACAGGTTTTCTGGAAGATATGTCTGAAGATTATATTAAAAACCATCGCAAAGAGGAAATTGTCAGGGATTTTATAGCCGGGATGACGGATCACTATTTTTTGAGACAGTGCCCGGAAGATATGCGTCCAAAAACACAGTTTAAGTGAACATCTGGAAATTTTCTTTTTTTAAAGCGGCGAAGCCGCGTTATATAAAATCGCGAAGCGATTGTATGACTTGACTGGGGATGTATCAAAAACGATTGTATCGGAATCTGACGGCCAGAGAGAATCTGGTTGGTTTCAGGGTGGCCGTTAAGGAAACAGACCTGTTTGTGCATGCGGTAAAACCGCTTGAGGAGATAACAAGGGAACTGATTCTGAAGCACAGGGGGGTTATTGAGGCTTATATAAAAAGGTACCCTGAATTCGTAAAGACGTTGAAGCCGTGGCGTGTTAGCGGCCCGGCGCCGATTATCATAAACGACATGGTATCAGCGGGTGAAAAGGCCGGTGTGGGTCCCATGGCGGCGGTTGCCGGTGCAATTGCCGAGCACGTGGGGATTGATCTGTTGATGCATACCGATGAAGTTGTTGTGGAAAACGGGGGTGACATCTTTTTCAAAACAAACGGCCCGGTTACCATCGGTATTTTTGCAGGTAAATCTCCGATAAGTCTGGGAATGGGTCTGCGTGTCGATCCCGGAGAAAAGCCTTTATCCGTATGCACATCATCAGGCACTGTGGGTCACTCGCTCAGTCTGGGGAAAGCGGATGCAGTCTGTGTGCTATCCGGTTCCTGTTCACTTGCTGATGCCGCTGCAACATCCATCGGCAATCAGATAACGTCTAAAGCTCATATCGGTTCTGCAATAGATTTCGGTAAAAATATCAAAGGGGTTGACGGGATTGTTGTGATTATGGGAAATAAGATCGGCATGTGGGGTGAACTGGAGGTTGTGCGCCTAAAATAGAAAAGGGTTGAGTTTTGGGTTTGAAAAGGGTAGAGACTTTATTGACAATTGACTGATAAAAATTGGTGGTTTCGTAAAAAGTCTGATTTTGCAACGTTAGGGTAAGCCGCGATTCTGATCAGGAGAACTTATAATGAAAACCATGTGGGCTCCATGGCGCATGGAATATATTCTGGGCGATAAAGAGAAAGGCTGTATATTTTGCAAGGCGCTTTCAGAAGAGGACAATCTGACCCTTTACAAGGGCAAGGCGACCCTTGTTGTTATGAATAAATTTCCTTACATTAACGGCCATCTTCTGGCGGCGCCGAAAAAACACATTTCCACCCTTGACCAGCTCAGCAAGGGTGAAATGGGGGACCTTCTTGAGACCGTTGAACAATCTGTGGGGATATTAAAAAAAGTAATGAACCCCGACGGTTTTAATGTTGGACTTAATCTCGGGAAAGTTGCGGGCGCCGGCGTTGAAGAACATCTCCATTTTCATATTGTTCCACGCTGGTTCGGTGATACAAATGCGTTAACCGTATTTGCCGATGTGCGTGTTATTCCGGAGCATTTAATAACCACCTACAATAATTTAAAGCCTTATTTTGATAAATTAGATATAACAAGCTAATATTGAAGGAGAAAACTATGAAAAAACTTAAGATCGTTCTCTGGTTAATTATTATAGGCTTTATCGCAATTATCTTTTTCTCGAATAAGGATTATTTGTTGGCAAAACAAGTTCTTCAAATAGATCTTATGTACGGTGAACCGTTTCATACAATGGAAATGCCCAATGCAATCTTTTTTCTGGTTTTTTTTCTAACCGGGTTTTTGATTGCCTATTTTATCAGTCTTTCCGACCGGTTCAAATCGAAAAAAACAATAAAAAATTTAAACGCAGCAGCCACTTCCCAACTGGCAGAAATTGCAGCACTAAAAAAAGAGGTTGAATCATTACAAAGCGGTTCTACGGACCATAAAGACGAGCCCAAAGAACCCAGTTAGTGTCCATCCATAAATGGTCTTTTTGCCCAATCTCTGCGTTATGTTCAAAAAATAATCCTCGGAATATTAAACATATGCCTGTGGTTATTTTTTTCACATGCCTTGATCTTGAGCAAAAATCCTCATTTATGGATGGACACCAGTTAACCATATGAGTGTTTCGAAAACGACTCCCATGATAAAGCAGTACCTTTCCATTAAGGAAAAGTACTCTGACGCGATACTTTTTTACCGTATGGGAGATTTCTACGAAATGTTTTTTGAGGATGCCGAGCTTGCCTCCAGGCTTCTTGAAATAACGTTGACTTCACGGAACAAGAAAGACGAATTCCCGATTCCCATGTGCGGCGTACCATATAAATCCGCACAGAACTATCTCGCCCGCCTCATTGACCAAGGATATAAAGTCGCAATATGTGATCAAATAGAAGATCCGTCCCAGGCAAAAGGTTTGGTCAAAAGGGATGTGGTTCGGGTCGTTACCCCGGGGATGATCGTCGATAATGAATTGCTTGATGAAAGGGCAGATAATTATGTTCTTGCTGTTGCCTACAATAACGATGCCGTCGGGTTGAGCTATTTAGATATTTCAACCGGGAATTTTAGGGTGACCCAATCTGAAAATATGCATGCTGTTGTTGATGAAGTCCTCCGTATATCGCCAAGAGAAGTTCTCCTCCCTGAATCTTCGAGAAATGATTCCATTCTTTTACCCGTTATAAAAGCGCTTTCTGAAAAATCGACAACCTTTTTAGAAGACAGTGCATTCGAATATAGCAGGGCACGGGAAAGGCTTATCGATCAATTCAAAACCCTTTCCCTTGAAGGATTCGGTTGCGAACATTTAAAAACCGGTGTGCGTGCGGCCGGAGCACTTATTTTCTATGTCCAGGAAACCCAGAGACAGAAAGTAGAGCATTTCACCGGCATAACAACGTATTCACTGAGTAATTATCTTCTGGTTGATGAGTTAAGCTGTCGGAACCTTGAACTGGTCAAGAACATTCGCACAGGATCCGGGCAGGGGACGCTCTTGGGAATCATTGACAGAACGGTTACCGCCATGGGGGGGAGGCAGATTAAACGGTGGATCAGATACCCGCTTTTGGATATTTTTGAGATTCAGTCCAGACAGGATGCTATTGAAGAAGCAAAGGAAAATATTCAGGTTCGAAAGAATATCCGGGAGAGCTTAAAATCGGTTTATGATCTTGAACGGCTCGGGAGCAAAATGGCTATGAGGCAGTCCAATGCCAGGGATCTTGTCGCACTGAAGCGTTCCATTAACAGCCTGCCCGGTATATGGTCTTTGCTTTCCCATCTAAAAGCGAAACTTTTTACATGTAATCAGAATATAGAGGGTCTGTGTGAACTGGCGGAATTGATCGAAAGGTCGATCCGCGAAGATGCTCCTCATACCATCAATGAAGGCGGTATCATTAAGAAAGGATACCATCAGGAACTAGACGAACTAATCGCCGTCAGCCGGCATGGCAAAGAGTGGCTTGCCAGGCTCGAGACCAGGGAAAAGAAGGCCACCGGAATCAATGCGCTCAAAGTGCGCTATAATAAGGTTTTCGGGTATTTTATCGAGGTCCCAAAAGCACGTTCAGAAGATGTCCCCCTGCATTATGTTCGCAAACAGACCCTGGTTAATGCAGAACGTTATATCACAGATGAGCTAAAGACATTTGAATCAAAAGTTTTGGGCGCCGAAGACCAAAGAGCCGTGCTTGAATATGAAATATTTAATGAAATAAAGGACGAAGTTGTAAAGAATAACACCGCCATTAAACAGATAGCCCAATTTTTAGCCGATTTGGACTGTTTGCTGAACCTGGCTGAAATAGCCGATCAAAATGACTACCACAGGCCGGAATTTAATACCCAGGACTATATTCTATTTGAGGAGGGACGGCATCCGGTGGTGGAAAAGATGATTACCGGTGAACGTTTCGTACCCAACACCACAAGGATCGACGATACTGAAAATCAGATACTCATCATCACCGGACCCAACATGGCCGGCAAATCGACCGTTCTACGACAGGTTGCGCTTATGGTCATTATGGCCCAGATGGGTTCATTTATTCCTGCCGCCAGAGCCTCAATGAGTGTTACGGACCGGATATTTACCCGGGTGGGTGCTCTGGACAACCTCTCCCAGGGACAGAGCACATTCATGGTGGAGATGCAGGAGACCGCTAATATTTTAAACAGCGCCACCCATCAGAGTCTGGTTATTATGGATGAGATCGGGCGGGGAACGAGCACGTTCGACGGGCTCAGCATCGCGTGGGCGGTGGCGGAATACCTGCATGACTTAAAGGGCAGGGGAGTTAAAACCCTTTTTGCTACCCATTACCATGAACTAACGGAGCTCGCACTTTTAAAATCCCGGGTAAAAAATTACAACATTGCGGTAAAGGAATGGAATGACGAAATTATTTTCCTAAGAAAGCTTGTGGAAGGCGGCACCAATCGAAGTTACGGAATACAGGTTGCACGGCTTGCGGGTATTCCTGAACCGGTTATCAAGCGAGCTAAAAAGATTCTTTACAATATAGAAAATGGTAAACACAGTTTGAAAAGCCCGGCTTTTATGACCGAAGACGGTGATGTTTTAAAAAAGGGGCAGGTGCAGCTTAATCTTTTTTCCAGACCGGATCAATTTGTCATAGAAAAGCTGCAAAAGCTTGATATTTCGAAAATGACGCCTCTGGACGCGTTAAACTGTCTGGACGAATTAAAGAAAAAGGCAAAAACCGTTGTTATTTGATTATAAAAAAACATTTTTATTCTGTTTGCTTGCATGCTGTATCCTTTCCGTGACGTGGCCACGCTCGTCATCTGCAGATTTTGCAAAGAAAAAGTACTACCGGGCCGAAGCCTGTTACAAGAAACTTCGCCACAGTCCAAAAAAACAGAAATACAGATGTTTTTGGCTTGGGTGTATAGAAAAGTTTCAGGCGGTTTACCGGTATAACCCTTCCGGTCCATGGGCGGCTGCCGGGCTTTATATGTCCGGGAAGCTTTATAAGGAGCTTTACCGGCGTTCATATAAAGAATCTGATAAAAAAGCGGCTCTCGATATTTATAAGCGTATTATCAGACAGTATCCAAAAAGTGCATATAAACGCAAGGCCGAAAACGCCCTGAGCAATCTCTTTCCCAAAGGGGTTCCAAAGATCGCATCCAAACGCAAAATTAGCAAACCAAGCCATGTCACGCCGCCGGAAGATGACATCGCAAAGCAAATAAAAAAATTCTCTTACGCTAAAATCCCGGTTAAAAGGGATATCAAAGGACCTCAACCTAAGACGGGTACGGTTGTGGGGCTCAGGTTTTGGTCCAACCCGAGCTACACTCGTGTTGTGATCGATGCGGACAGTGAGATGTCATATTCACACAGACTCCTGAAAGAGGATATCTCAATCCGGAAACCCCATCGTTTGTATGTGGATTTAGACAACAGCAGACTGGGAAAAGATATTAAAAAATATATTCCAATCAATGACAACCTGCTCAGCGACGCGCGTGCAGGGCAATACACATCAGACCTGGTCAGGGTTGTTGTTGATATCAAATCTTTTAAAACTTACAAGATATTTTCCTTAAAGAATCCCTTCAGAATCGTCATCGATGTCTGGGGAAAGGAGGATAGTACAGCGGGAAGGCTGGTAAGACCAGATAAAAAAGGCGGCAAGATTGCACCCGGCGCTCTGGCAAAGCAGCTCGCCCTTGGCGTGAGACGAATTGTTATCGATCCGGGTCATGGCGGGCGCGATTTTGGAGCTCCCGGTTGTTTAAAGGGGGTTCACGAAAAAAATGTTGTCCTGAAACTTGGCCGACGGCTTGCTAAAAAGATCCGTGAAAAATTGCACTGTGAGGTCGTCATGACTCGCACGAGAGACAAGTATCTTACCCTTGAAGAACGAACCGCTTTCGCCAACACAAAAAACGCGGACCTTTTCATATCCATTCATACCAATGCCGCAAGGGATAGAAGGGCATATGGCATTGAGACCTTTTTCCTGAATCTGGCAACAGATGATGATGCTATTTTAGTGGCCGCCAGGGAAAATGCCACTTCAACAAAAAACATCAGCGACCTTCAGGCGATTTTAAGCGACCTTATGCAAAATGCCAAGATCAACGAATCGAGTCGCCTGGCGGTGCATGTCCAGAGGTGCATGTGTAAAGATTTGAGAAGGAGCTACAGCAGGATAAAAAATAAAGGGGTAAAGCAGGCGCCGTTTTATGTTCTTTTAGGCGCCCAGATGCCTGCCATACTGATAGAAACGGCCTTTATCAGCAATTCCAGGGACTGCAAAAGATTAGTTAATTCAAAATATCAGGATCGAATGTGTGATGCTATCGTAAATGGTATCCGGGAGTATATCAAGGAGACAAGCCCCACAGCATTTTTAAAACAGAACCAGCAAAAAGGGTTGGCGGGATACGGAGGGTAATTGCAGGGCTAGTGATCTATCGTAAATTCAGATTCAAAATATTTTAATGAAGAATCTACACCTTGAGGGCATATAAAAGATGAACGTCGAACATCGAACGTCGAACATCGAATAATGTATTCTACCATTTATAATAAAGACAAAGCGAAGCGCCTTCCACATTCGACGTTCGACGTTGAACGTTCGATGTTCGATGTTCAAATTATTGCGTCTGAAGTTACGACTAAACCTTCATATCACGTTGAAATTACGTATACAGGTCAGGAGGTCTGAATTATGGAATATAATAATATTGTTGTTCAGGTCAAAGAAGGGATTGCAACGATTACATTCAACAGGCCCGAAATTTTAAATGCATTGAATGAGGAAGCGCTTAAAGAGTTTTCCAATGTCCTTGATGAAATTCATGCAAACGAGGACATCCGTGTGCTTATCCTTACCGGCGCCGGTGAAAAATCTTTTATTGCCGGGGTGGACATCAAGCAATTCCTAACATTTAATACCTTTAAGGCAAAATCGTTTTCCGAGATGGGGCGTTCCTTGATGAATAAACTCCAGGAGTTGCCCATACCGGTCATCGCGGCGGTAAACGGCTTTGCACTTGGCGGCGGATGTGAGGTTGCTTTGGCATGTGATTTTATCTACGCTTCTGAAAACGCAATGTTCGGTCTGCCGGAAATCACTCTTGGGATTATTCCAGGTTTTGGAGGCACTCAGAGGCTGCCGAGACTCGTCGGCAGGAGCATGGCCAAAGAATTGATATTTACCGGTAAGATGATTCCCGCTGAAGAAGCAAAAAACATGGGACTGGCAAACAAGGTTTGCTCTCAAGAACAGCTCATGGATGACGTCATCAAGACTGCAAAAACCATTGCTTCAAAGGGAAAAGTCTCTCTTCGAGCGGCGAAACAGGCCATTAACAACGGTATGAATGTGGATCTTACAACCGGCTGCAGCATAGAAATTGATGCCTTCGCCCTCTGCTTCACAAGTCCCGATGCAAAGGAAGGGGCATTGGCTTTTCTTGAAAAGCGAAAGCCTGATTTTAAGGGAAGTTTAAAAGAGTAATCTTTTTGCTTGACATATATTTTTTTATCCATTATAGAGCGCCGAAGTTAACTATTGGTTATTTTAAATAAATAGTGCCCGAACGAAAACTAGGAGTTTTCGTTTAGGCACTAAATATTAAGGGTACAAAAGATAAGGTCTCGGTTTTTTTACTTTGGTTTTTTAGCTTCCTGGAGGGCTTCTTTTTTAGGAAGCCTATCTATGGACTGGCAAGGTAAAAAATGCCGGACTTGACATAAACACAAAACCATGGGTAGACACAACAAATTGAAACTCATGGTTTTTTAAAAGGCTGTGAGTTTCTCTCGCAGCCTTTTTTATTTGACGGCTTCGTAAAAAGTCCAATTTCTGCGTTGCGCTTCATTTCGTGTTCACTGCGGCGTACATAAGTACGCCTCATTCCACGAAATTTGCGACGCCTTGAACTTGAACTTTTTACTTTGCCGTCTCAATTTTAACTTTTTACGAGTTCATTTTATTTGAAAGGAGTGTTGGAATGATTCTCGACATCGGATTTGAAACCATGCCAAGGGAAGATCTGGAGGCAATCATACTGCGGCGGCTCAAAGCCACCATTGATCGTGTCTATGCAACTGGTCCTTTTTACAGGAAAAAATTTGAAGAAAATCATATCACATCCAATGATATCCAGTCGTTGGAAGATTTAAAACGAATTCCTTTCACTACAAAAGAGGATTTGCATGATAATTATCCCTTTGGAATGTTTGCCGTTCCCATGGACAATGTTGTTCGTATTCATACCTCCTCCGGGACCATCGGAAAACCCACGGTTGTGGGGTATACGGCTCGGGATATTAATACCTGGGCTGAGCTTATGGCCCGTTCCCTTGCCGCAGGCGGGGCAACTCGCGGAGACATAATTCACAATGCATACGGTTCTGGGCTTTTTACAGGGGGGTTGGGTATCCACTACAGTGCGGAGAAACTCGGCGCCTCTGTTATTCCGGTATCCGGAAATAATGATTAATAATCAATGGCCAACAATTAATTATTAACAATTGATTATTGATTATTAGATTGGGGTTCAGAGGTTCAGGGTTCAAAGGTTTAAAGGTTTAACTGTTGAACCTTTGAACGCTTAAAAATAATCGAGTTATGGATAAAAACAAAATAGTCACTAAAATAGTCTGGGGGGTTGTGCTTACGCTTGCCGGAATAGGGGTTTTTTTCAGGATACCCCAGGTAATGCCTAAAATAGAAAAGATCGAGTATTTTTCTTCGTTTATGTATTACATCCGTTTCTGTTTCTATCTTCTGGGGGTTCTCCTTATCTGGGGAGGGGTAAAGAGAATTTTTGAAAATTATCGAAAATTAAAAGAATTAAAAGATAAGTAATTTTTTCCCCCCACAACTTTGTCTCTACCGCCCATAAAACCGAGACCATGCATAAGCCTCCACCCCCGCCTTCTATCATAGAACGCAAGCCTCTAACACGATGTCTTCTCGAATGTTTTCAGGATAGACCTTGAATTCATGACCTAACTATTGTAAAATAAATTAATTTTTTTCGGAGGTGATATGAAATGACCATATCTGTGGACGACTTGGCAGCAAAGGCCATGTCTCTATCCGGCGAAGCAAGGGCTCAACTGGCCGAAAGACTTGTTGAGAGTCTCGACCAGGAGTCAATTCGTGACATTTGGCTTATTGAGGCAAAAAGACGTCGAGACCAAGTACGCAGCGGTCGAGTCAAACCCATTCCGATTCCGAACCGAAAAAGCCCCACCAAGTGAGCGCCCGCTAAATATCATCCTCCGATTCACAAATAAACTAATACAAAATCTAACGCTA
>CAZBOB010000009.1:0-65361 GCA_964492995.1 uncultured Desulfobacteraceae bacterium
ATGTAATGGTAGCCCGCAAAGATTTCATCCGCCCCCTCGCCGGTCAGGACCACCGTTACATAATCGGCAGCCAGTTTGCACGTAAAGTAGCACGGAACCGCACAGCGAACCAGAGACGGATCGTAGCTTTCCAACTTTTGAATCACCGTGGGCAACGCCCGGTAGTATTCCTCTTCCGTAAAGATGAGTTCATGATGGGTCGAGCCGATATGGTCGGCAACGATTCGGCCGGCCTTGAGATCGTCGCTCAAATTTCCGTCCCGGTCCTTCATTCCTACGGCAAACGTGTGCAGGTGAGGGATTTCTTCTGCAGCTATGGCGGCGATTAAGCTGCTGTCCAGACCACCGCTACAAAATGAGCCCACGTGTATATCCTTGTCTGCCAGGAGCCGCTTTTTCACGGCGTGGATCAGGGTTTCCCGAATGAGCTGTGAGGCTTCCTCAACGTCGGTAATAAGATGATCTTGTTGTTCGGGAACGCGGTAGTATTGAACGAATCCATCCTCCGGCGTGTAATAGTGGCCCGCCGGAAATTCGTGTGTGACCTCCACACCGGCCAGAGACATTGCGCCCAGTTCAGAGGCAAAGTATAGTTTTTCGTCTACATATCCGTAGTAAAGGGGCTTAATACCCATGGGATCGCGAGCCAGCATGTAGTTGTCATGGTCAAAAATGGCGAAGGCGAACATGCCGTCCAATGATTTGACGCATTCCGGCCCTTTTTCACGGTAAAGATGGAGCGCAACTTCCGAGTCGGATTTTGTCTTGAAAGTATATTTAGAACTCAGCCGATTTTTATGTTCGAGGAAATTATAGATTTCGCCGTTACAAATAATACCTGCCTGGTCTCCATGGGCCAGGATGGGTTGATGACCTCCGGCCACGTCCACTATGGATAACCGGGTATGTCCGAAGACGCTATTGCCATGCACGTGGATCCCCCGATCATTGGGTCCTCGATGCGTCATCGCATCCAGCATGCGGTTAATGGTTTTCACATCTTGGATTCCAAAGCATCCGGCAATACCACACATGTTTCAACTCCTCGATCGGGGTAAAAGAATAAAAAGCAACGTTATAAAAATATTTTTTGTTAGCCATACTTAAAAAACAGAAATACTGTTAGTAAAAATATAATTATTTTAATAGCTTATGATGTATTAATATGTTTCTAAAGTCAAGGATTTTTTCAAAATTTAGGTGCCTCTAAAACAGTCATGAAAACAGAACACATGTCTACTTCTATTTTGTTTCTATTTGTAAGGTGAGAGTTTGTAACGGAAAACTTGATGAATTATCCGGGCTTGTACTATTTAGTTAGTGTCCATCCAGAAATGATGATTTTTGTTCAAGATCAAGGCATGTGAAAAAAATAACCACCCCAGTACGATCTGCCGGACCTACGGGGCAGGCAGGCATATGTTTTATATTCCGAGGATTATTTTTTGAATATAACGCAATTGTAATAGTAAGTTAGTTTCCATCCAGAAACGGTAGATTTTGGTTTCCGGCAAGGCCCGAGCGAGTTTTCAACCGTAGGCATAGTGCGCTATGTTGAGGATTGAAAACGAGCGAGAACGCCGCCGGGAGCCAAAAGATGCCGTTTATGGATGGAAACTGATTTTTCTTACCTTAAAGATAACAGTGCCGCCTTCAGTATAAGGTTGCCCAGGGTCGAGACATTGAATATAGGCGTTATCTTGGTCATCTTCTTTGGTTAAACCCAGTTGAAATGGACACCAGTTGTGTTCCAATATCAAAACATAATGTAATATTGTCGGGAGGGCGTGGGTGCATAAAGCGTCCGTTTCGTCTAACTTTATTTCCGGATTTTGGATTATTATTCTATCTCCTACTTTATGAACAGGGCAATTTCCTTTTATATCATGAACTGTTATTTCCAGCATTATTCTTTCTCCTCTGGGAATGCATCTGGAATTGTTTGAGACCTTTTCAGCATATCAAAAAAACGCTTCCTTTGTAAAAATGCTTTTTTCTATAAGCAGCTGTGCAATAGTATCAACCAGCATCTAATTTGCCATTAAAAGCTCTTTGAAGCTAACGAGTTCACTTGAATCAAGTTTTTCTGCCATAAATTATCGGCGTTGATCCCATTTTGATTCCAGCCTTCTATTTTTTTGTAGACTCATGATCACCCCATATATTCAATTTCTCTTTCCTGGCAAGTTTTTCGGCAGCACGAAATTCAGCATCATATTTCTGACTCTTGCCATATTTGATGTAATATCGAGATAAGCCCTGCCTTACCAACTCAAGGTTGATATTTTTCCCATCAACGAACACGTAAGCAAGAAAGACTCCGTACCTGCCTCTTAGCCAGCTTTCAAATTCAAGTTCAACATATTTGCCGGTAAGTTTCTTTTGGGTGTATCTGAATGCAACTTCAGCCAT
The DNA here is from genome assembly GCA_964492995.1 of uncultured Desulfobacteraceae bacterium. Lineage (GTDB taxonomy): Bacteria > Desulfobacterota > Desulfobacteria > Desulfobacterales > UBA11574 > S5133MH16. Next base: position 2,413 of record CAZBOB010000009.1, read on the forward strand.
TGTAATACTCTGTTTTTCATCGGGATGTACAGATTTCGGGGTTTTTACACAAAGCAAACGGACTTTTTCATACTTTCCATTATATCTGATGACGATTGTATCGCCGTCAACAACCCGGATCACTTTATATTGGCCGGCAAAAACAACTCCGGGAATGATAATAAAAAGGAGGGGCAAAAAATGAATAATTTTCAGGAATCTACTCATAAGAATTTAGCCGCTTGTTATAGAATTTTTTATAGGACACTGCATGAAATTTAACACCGTCAGACCTCACAACCTCGGGAAAAGCTTCAATTTTATTCCTGTGGATGGCACCTTCTTCGCATAAGGCATCATACCATGAAAATCAAGGACAATTTCTTTAAAAAGATTTAAATAGGTTTTAAATGACCACCCCCTAAAGCAGCAAACAAAATCATAAGGATTATTGCTTGAATGACCCAGCCAATGATGCAAACACCCACAGCACGTAATGTGCTCTGATAATCAAGAGCTTGTCTTACCGCAATGATCATGGCTACTAACATCCAAATTGAAGCGATAAAAAAAACGATCCTGGCGATACCGGGTATAATAGCCAATACACGGATTAATCCTGGAGAGCTTGAAAAACCGATGGTTCGCAACAATTCACCATGATCAGCTTTGGTCTGGGGCTCAGGAAGGATTTTAGCACCAATAAAATATGTCATATAGGCCCAAACATACCATGCTATAAGAGCTGTGATCGCTCCAATAATGATCCCCTTTACTCCTATTGTTCCTATGCTTCCTATTCCGGCCGCTATACTGGAAAGCACAACAACTCCCGTGGCTTGACCCATTGATCCTTTATCAGCTTCAACTTCTTCATATAGGCTAATGTCGAGCTTGGCAGCACGAACAACACGATTTATATAATTTTGCATTTAACCCCCTAATTTATTATATCTTAATTAGTTTCCATCCATAAATTGCCCTTTTCCGCAATCTCTGCGCCTGCCCCGTGAAATGCGGAGCCTATTTCTCTGGGGTCAATCTGCGGAATTACTTGTTCCCGCCTCGGGGCGGGACGCGTAATTCCTTGATTTGACTCGGGGCGTCCATGCCCCTCGCCCTTACGGGCGGCTATTCAGCCGTCCAAATCTGCTATCCTGCAGATTTGTCCTTGATCTTAACGAAAAATCCTAGTTTTCGTTCAGGCACTACATAGAAACAGCAGTAGAAAGAAAAGCGGTTTCTTGAGGATGCTGCGCACTTGATTGGTATCAATCATTGTAATCATCCATTACGGTTAAATCTCATTCTGGATAGATCAGCTCAGGCTTGTCCAACAACTTGGAGATCCACCAAAAAATCAGACTCCTAAAAAAACTGGCTCTAAATCTCTCAACAACCATCCATCCCAAAAATCCTAAGCTGATTGTGCCCAACGCGAAAATAATCAATGCTTCAGAAAAGGAAAACCCGCATATTATGCATAGTGTAATTGGAAACACGACGATAAACATTAACATCAAATAACGACTCATTTACAAATCTATCTCCGTCATAAAAACATTCATAAAATTAACCGTGCTACATTCAGAATATCTTCTTTATGGGACCGGATCTTGTTCTTTGAAATAACAGTTCAATGCATCGAACAGCACGGCAAAGGTCGACTTCGCTTGCAAGCGGCACGTTTGCCTGAGGGAAAGGATTCGCTCCACCCAGCGGTTTCCTTTATTTGATAAGAACTCGCTTTTTAAGAGCGGATTTAGCGAAGAAATCAATTTGTGTGCGGTAACCTGATGAATAACAAAATATGGTGCCGTTTGGTATGCGAGGGCAATTCGAATTTGGTTACCGAGGATTAAAATTCATATACTGGGTGCGAGGCACATTGTCAACCAGCGATTTTTTTCAAAATTTTCAAAATTTCGTGAATTTTGGGTACAGAACTCCTGTATGCCCGAGGAAGGATTTTTATTAAAAGTGGGTTTCAGCGGCTCTTGGTCATCACATGATTTTTTATATAGGTGGTGAAATTGGATGGCTATTACCTAAATTGAGCGATTGTCGAGGCCTGCCCGCCTCTGGCGTGGTTGCCGCAGATACAAGGAAGATGTCGTTCCGCTATAGTCAACTATGCGGGACGGCATCTGACGCAGTAGATGCGGTAAGATCGGCAATTCCGAAGGGTTTCAAATTTGAAAAATATAAATTAAGATAATTCATTAAAAATAATTGATATTTGAGTACCTTTTAAAATTTGAAACGCTCAGTTTAGGTATTAATTACATGAATACATAATAATTATAAAATGGCCGGCGATATTCGGAGCATCTACTCCTAATTTGGTGCAATTTTATATTTATTTGCCCCGATAAAAATAAGGTTATTAAATTGCTTTTTGGATCTATTTAGATTCTTTTGAAACAAATCTCTACCAAATGGATGGATTGTCTTTAGGTTATCAGTGTCTATATATATATTCCACAAACCGGTCCCATGCCTTATTAAAGTGTTGATCAATTCGTGTGCAGAACTTCCATCAAAATCACCGGTCAATTTCAGGTGGAGGCTGTCATTGGTTTTAAAAGAAAAAATTTGGAAATTTGATGCCATGAATTTGCCTCCTTGTTAAAGATTTTAGGCTTAAAATTCCTGCCATACATAGAAGTTATTCAAACATCAAAAGGTAGAGCCATTGCTGACCCCGCCTGTTTAAGTTATTTTCGCTATTCTGGCATTCTTGATTTTCGTCTTCTATCTTTCCCGCTTCTTCGATCTTTGCCAGACCTGCGTTCAGGAATATGAAAATCATAAGAGAACTGGCGTCGATCTATCTTTAAGCGCCTACCCTCATTATCGTGCAGTATCTTGGGCATGGCAAACTAACTTTTTAGCATTTTGCGTCCTATCAGTGAAAGAACGATCAACCCAACGCCAAAAATAAGCAAATTATATGATTCTACTAATAGAGAAGGATTATTTTGCTGTCCGTCATAATAGTTCTCTTGTGGTAAGTATTTTTCAAACAAGAAACTATCTATAAAACTACTGTAGGTATTCTCCACTGCATTTGCATCTCTTTTCAGATTAATGTTGAAAGCAATGGAAAACAAACTAGTTGTCACAAAGGCTAATAATAATATGATAGAAACAAGTACTAAGAACTTTTTCATTTTGATTATTTTCCACATGCTATAGGAAAGTTTGAGCTCACCTTGAATACTCTGACTGAAAATATTTTATTAACTTAAACAATAAAATGTTGGAAAACCAGATAGCCTTTATCGCTGATTAAAATTCAAATGGGAAGTTCATTTGAAAAGAGGTGTGAAAAACAATTTCGTAGTACCATCTATGATATCTACATGCAAAAAACGTGCAAAATCAAAGAATTATTTCACTTCTTTAAATATCAAATGGTTAGCTAAACTGTAAAGAAAACAATATAACAAATTATGAAATAAATGTTATAAGACCTGTGTAAATTGTGTTACAATGTGGTGTTTTTTACATAGTTTTTAGTGGGAAAATAAATTTAAGATTAAGGCATATATAAACCATTAACCAACCCACGGGATAGCCGTGTACGGCTGAAAAGAACGTCCCTGGTCCCTGCCCGTGGATTAACTTAAAAGATATAAAGTCTGTAAAGCATGTTGTTAAAGCTATTGCTAACAATAGTAATGCTACGTTTTGCTACGTAAGGAGGGCAACATGACTGAAAATGAAAAAACATCGCTGGCATCATTCCCGGAAGTGAGCGAGGTGCCAGTTTCATGGGGTGAAATAAATCTACAGCAGGCAGATAAATATAAGGCGATCGTAAATCCCGAAATTGGCAAAGTGTTTTCTATTGTTTCAAAGGATTACAAGCTGGTCCGGCATGAAGAGGCCGTTAATCAGATTGAAAACGAACTTGTTAAACATCCTGATCTTAAAAATCATAGGATCCGAACTTAATTTTACAACGACGGCGCCAGGATGCGGCGGAATTATTGTTTTTATGAAATTTTCACTGAAATTGAGCCAGGAGATTCTGTAAATCCTTAACTCCAACTGTTCAATAGCTGTGACTACCAAATAGCACAACCACTAATTGTCAGATTTGATCGTAGCTAATTCAGTTTTTTACTTGTCTTTGGCATTTAAGGTTTTGTTACGCCTGATCTATATAGCAGAAATCAAACGTATGCATAATAAAAACGCAGGCCATTGCTGACCCTGCCTGTGTAACATACCAACAAACAATTATTTCACAGCTTCCTTCAATGCCTTTCCTGCAACAAATTTTGGCACCTTACTTGCTGCAATATATATCTCTTCTCCTGTCTGAGGATTTCTGCCTTTACGAGCCTTCCTTTCAGCCACTTTAAATGTGCCGAATCCAATCAATGATACAGAGCCTCCTTTTCCCAATGCCTTGGTAATGCTTGAAAGAACACAGTCCACAGCCGCCTGAGCGTCCTTTTTGGTTTTTAGGACCTTTGAAACCTCATTGACTAGATCTCCTTTGTTCATGTTTTTTCTCCTTTCTTGGCAATATTACAGTATATTGCAGAGACTATATCGATTCCCTTTTTAAAGATTTACTATGCCCACGCCCGATTTTAAAACCGTTGTTAGGTGTTATTTATATACTACTGATGATCACCACGGTTCTTATGTCCGAGTGTCGCTTACTAAAAGCGTCGCCCTCCGCCCCGTCTTCCTCCACCACGCCTTTGTCCTCCAGGTCTTGCGCCACCTCGGCGGCCTTCAGAGCGAGGGCGGGCTTCACTAACATTAAGGCTTCGGCCTTTCAAATCTTTCCCATTCAAGCCTTCGATTGCAGACTGTGCTTCAGCTTTGGCGGACATCTCCACAAATCCAAACCCTTTTGATCTGCCAGTGTAATTGTCTTTTATAACCTTGACGGTATCGACCTCTCCAAAGGTCTCAAAAGCTTTTTTTAAATCCTCTTCGGTCACCTCATACGATAGATTGCCTACGTAAATATTCATTCTGATGTCCTCCATAGTCACAAAAAAATTGGCAGGTTAATTTTATTAATTGAATATCAAATAAGTGCCCTTCATCGTAAATCCATGGAATGTTATTGATATCCGTCTTTCTAATCTGTAAATGTCAGAAGCATGGCTTATGAAAGGTTTCATTTAGCTAGATCTTTTCAAGACAACTAATTCAATATTATTCATCATCCTTGGAAAAGAGGGCTTGATCGTCAAAAATCACTTCAGAAAATGAACCTGAGTTGTCTTCGAATAATTCGATCACTTTTTCGACAATAATTTCTATGCAGGAACGAATGGGGAAAAAATTATCGGATCGAAGTGCTGAAATCAAAGCCCCTTTTCCCTCATTAATAGCTGCACGAATTATATCACCGTCGTAGGTCACCTTGTGAATAAACAAATATTTATCATTGGTGGGCTCGAAATATTCGCGTTTTCGTGATTTCTGCCCAAGTACGGCAAATTCTTTGATTGAAAGGCGATTTGCCTCACCATCCATCGATATGTCATATCTTTGAAGCATGATATCCTCCATGAATCGACAATGCTTTTTTTATACTTTGCCGTTTTAATTGCTCAATGACGAAAAAAATGATCTTTCCAGTAAAGGGGATGAACGTCAAGTGTATGCGGCCTAACGTTGATTAGACTGATCTGGATTCTCTTCGGGTTTTATAGTCTTTTTATCCAGCTTGAGTTGTCTTTTTTGCTCTTTCTTTTTCTTCCTTGTTAATTCTTTCTAACGTTTATTAAATTGATAATTTGATCTTGCCAATTTGTTACCTCCTTGGCCGTTATTTTTGATAATGACAAAATGAGAAGGTTCTTTGCCCGAACTTTTTCCGGTTTAAGATCTGATGATAGCGAATCGAGCAGGTATAGGTTAAAATGAAATAAAAGGGCATTCCATTGCTATTGGTAGGAGTGCCCTTTTTTGTCAGAGACAGGAAGTTAGATTACAGTGACATTGGCTGCAGAAGGACCTTTTGGTCCTTGCTCTATGTCAAAGGAAACTCGGTCGCCTTCATTGAGGGATTTAAAACCGTCTGCGTTGATTGCTGAATGATGAACAAACACATCCGATCCTTCTTCCTGCTCAATGAATCCGAACCCTTTTCGGTCGTTAAACCACTTGACAGTTCCATTGGTCATGATAACATCCTCCTTTCCTTAAGATTCTCAACGTCTCATGCTGGAGGATGTCACAGTAAAATATGAATTGTTCCTTCAGAAAGAAACTGCCTCGCCAATTCTGGGCAGGGCTAAATGATTTTTTGAACACTAACTTTTTTTTATACCGAAAGCAAGCTAATTATCTATTTTTTAAAAAAAATTAACTTTCTCGTATATAAACATGTAAAAACAAACTGTTGGAATAAACATCGCTTGCCATGGTACGTAGTCAAATCAAGTCGATGACATCCGAGGTAAGGGGGTCTTTAGTTGCTTCTTAATTAGTCCTTAATTCTTTCACAAGTCAAGTTATAGCTTTAACAAGTCATGCTGCAGTTTATTGCTACCAACAATCCTAAGGCCTCAAAAACCTGTTGTCTAAAAAAGGGGCACTTTTAATTTTATGATAAGGCGTTTGCGACCAAAAGGTTTTTTGAAGAACATTTATCGGAGTTTAATAACAATTGATCTATAACCGCTTTTTGAGTCGGTAATGAGAAACCAACCACTCTTCTCCGTTTTCATAACCCCATAGTTCTTCACAGGCCATAAAAAAGATTCGCCAACGCTGAAACCATCGAGAGGCGCTGCCGGATCCGTAAACACCCTCCTCCACATCCTGTTAATGATAACACACATAAAAAAATAAAAATATTTTTCATATCCTCAAAAAAACCGTTTTGCTTCATAAACTTGTCATGCAACTGAGCGAGTGCCTACAAACAGAGTGCCGCTATCACCGAGAGCCAGTGAACGAGCATTTTCAACATTAGTGGCATAGATGTTTATGGCAAAACCGGGGGGCAAGGCGATATCGCCAAGATAAACGCCCTTCTTATTCTTCTCCGAAGCACATGAAATTTTCCATATAATTGATAGCAGAAGGGTAAAGGCAATAAAAACTCTGGTCTTGTTTTTTGCGACCATTCTTGTCTGTTCCTTTATCGTTTTATTGGTACGCAACAAGTCATAATAGTTTCATTTCAAACAAAGAGAATTTTTCCCTAAGTAAATCTCGGTCACTATTTCTCCTTAGTTTTTCATCTTCTATAAAAATCTGATTATATATATTATATTGAAATATCAGCGAATTTAATTGAACATATATACGTTTGAATGACAGGATTAACATTCATCTTTCAGTTAGGCATATCTTTTTCAAAACCACTTTTTTGGTCATGCTTTAATCAAGGATGTTCAGCCCGGCTTGGTGAAAAATGGGGCGCAGGTAATAGAGGCTTTCCCGGCCGGCCAATTCCGGGGTATCCACATACGGATAGAGCTCCAGGCTGATGTCGCCCTGATAATTCAACCGGATCATGGTTTTAAAAATATCCAGAAACTGAATAACACCGTGCCCGGTAATCAGGTGATTGTGAACCCTGGTGGCGGCAATGTCCTCTAAATGAACGTGCCCTACCCATTCAAAGAGTTCCTCGAATGCCGCTGCCGGGTCCTCGCCCGCGCAAAAAAAGTGGCCGATATCGAAATTCAATCCCACGGCAGGTGATTTTACGTCCCTGATAAAGGATTTGAACTCCGCCGTGTTTTCTATAAACAGGTCCGGTTCCGGTTCCACCAGGATTTTTACTCCCAGTTGTTCCGCCAGAGGAATGACCTGTTCCATGCCCTGATGAAACAAAGACATGGCTTCCTTCCGTGACATATTATTCAACGGGCCTCCGGGGGGAACGGAAATATTTTTACATCCCAGTGCGTCCGCCATTTTCAAACAGTCGTTGGTATGCCGGATGCGGAGGTCGCGTCTTTCTTTTTCGGGTTCGATCCAGGAAGGAAGATATGTGTCTCCGATAGCAAAAAGGGTAAAACTGTTTATGTTGGTGACTTTCAGGTCATATTTTTTGAGTGTTTCTTTAACCCGGGCCAGATCCGCCGCTGTGAAGTCGGGCGGATAAAGGTGGGGTCTGTCCCCCATGATTTCAACACCTCGAAAACCCAGTCCCGCAATTTTCTCCAAAGATTCAAAAAGTGAAAACTTAACAAAAGCATTGGTGCTGTATGCGAAAATCATGATTTTTTTCCATTTTGTTTATGCGCATTCAGAGTATCACATTCTTTTTCCAGTTCCTGAAGACTATGGACCTGATCCTGAAAATTCAGCGGCGGATTCTTGCCCAGAGGTTTTTTAAAATAAAATCCCAGTTCCGGAATCAGTCCAGAGCGGCCCGCCAATTTCAGAACGGCCATCCAGCGTGAAAGATCCAGAATCAACGGGGCAGCCAGGATCGAGTCCCGGCCCTGAAGGTTCAAACGGATACTCATGGGCAGACCGAACATGCCCTGAAAATCGATGACGTCCCAGGCTTCTTTGGCGTCACCTCGGGGCGGGTAGTAATCGATATGAACTTTGTGACAAGGTTCTCCGTATTTCTGACCCACAGGGTAACCCAGAATATCATCCAGAAGTTGAGTTTTATTGGCCACTTTGCCCACCGCCCGCTCAGGGTCCATGAGGTTTTTTCCGTCTGCGTTTCCCAGGATATTCAGGCTGTACCATCCATCCACATTCAGACATCGGGCCTTCAGAGCCGAGGCCAGAACCACTTTAAAATAAGTCTGGCCGGTCTTACCGTCACGTCCGCATATGGGAACGTGGTGTTTAATGGCTTGTTGAACAATAACGGGAAATTCCAGATGGTTTGGTGAGAAATTCACGACCGGGATTCCGGACAGAATCGATGCCAGGACATAGGCCAAATCCGGGAAGTTAGCAGGATCAACGTTCGAATAGAGCTGCGACAGACTCGTAAAATTTTTAAGATCTACGTGAATGCCGGCCGGCAGAAGGTTGATCAAAACCGGCAGAACATTGGAATGCTGTTTTTTGATCTCATGGACGTCCTTCATCAGGTGTTGGACCTGTGCTTTGAGATTCAGATCCAGGGGCGGGGCCTGGAATATGCAGATTTCATCGAGATCCGACTGATACGGTTTCCAGAGATTTTCAGGAACCACCCCGTAATTTTTAACACAATCGGTAAGTTTTGCCGGTTGAGTGTCCCAGCCTGCCATGTGTACGGCATGGGGCGGTGCCAGGTAGGGAAAACTGTTTCGGGTGGTCAGGCCGGGTAAGAGGGTGTCCGGATCTTTTTGTAATTTGGCCACAGCAACGGCTACAGTGGAAGCCACTGCTCCTTTGGCGCCCGCGACCAGTAAGAGCAGTGATCGAGATTTCAAATGATCAGAATTTGTCATAAGCAATGACCTTGCTTTTCTGTGAAGATCCGATGCTTATTTTATTCAGCAGTCGAGGTGTTTTTCTTATAAAGCTTTGAAAATAGCGTAATGAATGATCAGCAGCGAAATCATACACTGTTTGAATATATTAGGGATCGTTAAGATAGAACAGCGGTATTTTGTGTTCGTAATTAAAATGCGTTAAGCGGGTCGCCATATAACCTATTTATTTAAAGCCATATTTTCTGTTCTATCTTTACGAACCCTTATGTATGAGTTTGTATGATGTAGTCGCTGATTATTCATGGAGCTATTGAATCGAAAAAACTCCCCGACTCCTCATTTTATTACAATGCTAATTTTAATACATCCATCATTTTGTCAACAAAATGGAAATCGATTTCTTTTTTAACCTTTTCGGGTATGTCTTCGAGATCTTTTTCGTTCTGCTTTGGCATGATCAGGGTTTTAATGCCTGAGCGATGGGCGGCCAGAACTTTTTCCTTTATCCCGCCGACCGGCAGCACTTGCCCCCTCAGGGTTATTTCGCCGGTCATGGCAAGATCTTTTCGGATGGTTTTTTTGGTTAGCAGGGATACCAGGGCGGTGAGCATGGTGATACCGGCGGAAGGCCCATCCTTGGGTATGCCGCCTGCGGGGATGTGCAGGTGAATATCGCTGTTTTCAAAAAAATCTTCATCAATCTTTAGGGATGCCGCATTGGTCCGAATAAAGCTTAACGCTGCGGTTGCGGATTCCTTCATAACATCCCCGAGCTGGCCGGTTAAGGTAAGCACTTTTTTTCCTTTCATGGATGTGGCTTCAATAAAAAGGAGCTCCCCTCCGGTGGGTGTCCAGGCTAGCCCCAGAGCCACACCGGGTGTTGAAATTCTTGATTTCACGTCGGAAATCAGGCGAATCGGGCCGAGATACTTGGAAATATCATCAATCCCGATTTTAGCAGACACGGCCTCGCCTTCTGCGATATTAGCCGCTACCCCCCGGCAAACCGATGCGATTTCCCGCTCAAGATTTCTTAATCCCGCTTCCCGGGTATAGCCGGTAATGATCTGCTTTAACGCCCCTTTTGTAAAGGATATCTGGTTGCTATTTAGACCATGAGCGTCCCGTTGGCGGGGGATAAGATATCGGGTTGCAATTTTAATCTTTTCGTCAAGGGTATAGCCCAAAAGCGTCAGTACTTCCATTCGGTCCCTTAAGGCAGGCGGTATGGTGTCAATAATATTCGCGGTGGTGATGAACATGACTTTGGACAGGTCAAAGGACACATCCAGATAGTGATCCGAAAAAGAAAAGTTCTGTTCAGGATCAAGAACCTCCAGCAGGGCCGATGACGGGTCTCCGCGAAAATCGCTCCCCACTTTGTCTATTTCGTCCAGCATAAATACCGGGTTGTTTGATCCGGATCGCCGGATTCCCTGAATAATACGGCCCGGAAGGGCGCCCACATAGGTGCGCCGATGGCCTCTAATTTCAGCCTCATCCCTGACGCCCCCCAAGGAAATACGAATAAATTTTCTTCCCAACGCCCGGGCGATGGAGTTGCCCAGGGATGTTTTGCCGGTGCCGGGAGGGCCCACAAAACACAGGATAGGACCTTTTGACTCGGGTTTGAGCTTTCGTACGGCAAGGTATTCGATGACCCGCTTTTTGGGTTTTTTTAGCCCGTAATGATCGTCATCCAAAACCTTTTTTGCCATTTTGATATCCAGGTTGTCTTCCGTACTGTCATGCCAGGGGAGGGTGGTCAGCCAGTCCAGATAGGTTGATGCCACGGTATATTCCGCGGAAGACGGGTGCATGCGGGAAAGGCGGTCCAGTTCACGTTCTGCCTCTTTGCGGGCTTCTTCGGGAAGATTTTTTTCCTCGATTTTAGCTTTGTAGTCTTCTATTTCAACCGAGGCCTCATCTTTTTCGCCCAGCTCTTCCTTGATCTTTTTGAGTTGCTCCCGCAGGTAGTATTCCCTTTGCCGTTTATCCATATCCCCCTTGACCTGGGACTGAATCTTGTTTCCGAGCTCTAAGATTTCCAACTGATAGTTAATCAGCCGTGTCACTTGTTTTAAGCGTTTTTTGATATCAAAAATTTCCAGCACCGCCTGCTTTTCCTCAAGGCTGGAGTTTATGGTAGAGGCAACCATATCGGCCAATATGCCGGGCTCCTGTATGGATTTTGCCATGGTAACGATTTCAGGGGGCAGCCCCGGAGAAAGCTCGGCAATCCGGGTGAACTGGCTTATTATGTTGGACATCAGGGCGGTAATTTCCTTATCCTTCTTATCTTCATCCTTAATATACTCCACCCGGGCCTGGGGGTAGGGCTTGCCTTTAATAAAATCTTTTACCCTGAACCTCTCCATGCCTTGGGTAAGCAATTGCAATTTGTTGTCTTCGGTTTTTGCCATTTTAAGGATCAAAGCGCTTGTGCCCACTTCATGCAGATCTTTTTTCGTATAAGTACCTTCTTTAATCGGTTCTTTTGCCACAATAAGACCTATGATACGATTCTGGGACATGGCTTCGTCCACCAGTTGAACCGATCTTTCCTGTATGACCAGAAGGGGCAAAACCATTTTGGGGAAAAGGACGGCATCAATCATAGGGAGAATGGGAAGAATTTCAGGCAATTTATCCGTTTTGACTTCAATGGATGACTGAGTTTGTATCATGGATACCTCCAATTTACATTTTTTTGAAGGATAATAGGATCGACAAGATAACGGCTATCCTTATGAAATGTCTATCTTGCGTATTTTATCGAGTGAAAGTTTGGCCATTCGGATCTGGAGAAAACCGTTTGAATATGACGCTGAAACCACTTCAGGATCAATGGGTGCGGGAAGGTATAAGATGCGTTCAAACCTGCCGTACTGGATTTCAGCCAGTCTATATTTTGCGTTTTCTCCGCGAGGAAATTCAGTACGAGTCCCATAAATCTTGACAGCTTTGTTGCTTATTTCCAACTCCAGGTCCTCTTTTTTGACTCCGGCGATTTCAGCCAGAATAAGGATCTGGTCAGGAGTTTCATAAATATCCATTTGAGGCTTCCATTTCCGTGCGGATAGCATGAACATGGGGCGTATGGGCCGAAACATATCATCAATGGTTTTTTCGATTTCGGTATCGAGCTGATCAAAATCGCTGATATATCGTATTTTGATATAGTCCATTTTGGGCTCCTGTGTGTTAATGCTGATATCTTTTTTTCAATCCCAAACCCATATTAATTCTAACGGTTCGGAAATTCTACAACCTTTTGAAATTACAGGTTTTTTAATGGTAATCTGTTTATACCATCATTCCATTACTCCATCATTTTTACCCCGACTGCCCCGTAGCTCCCCGTGGAAGTACCGGGACAGGCCAGCAGATGGTACTGGGGTAAGTCCCCGTTGAAATACCGGGACAGAGCCGGCAGATGGTACTGGGGTGAAACTTTTTTTCTATTTCACCGGGCCCACTATTCTAATTGGGCCTGCCCGCTCGTGCCCCAGGCCGCCTCGCCTTGCTCAGCTGGCGGGGCGAAGCCCCTAAGTTCATTATAATCCGGTAAAAATGGTAACAATGTCAAGGAAAAATTATTTTGCTTACGGATGCCTATACAATTCAAAGCAATCCAACAGAGTGACATTGAAATATCGGGGAATAGATATTTCCGGACAGCAACTAATTTACGAATAAAACTGAAATATTCTTTGCTGAGTTGAATACTTTCTGTGAAATGCTCCCGAGGATAAAATCCTTAATCCCGGACATGCCCCTCCTTCCCAAGACAATGACATTATAACCGGACTGGGCTTCTTTGACGATATCCCTGGCGACTCCGCTTTTTTTAATCTCTGACTTTACGGTGATATTGTTTTCATCAAATCCTGCATCCATAAGTACTTCTCTGGCCTTTTCCACTGCCTGATTAACCAGTTCTTTTTTTTTCTCTTCCAGTGTACAGAAGGAGCTCTGTTGAGATTTAAAATAAGGGGTTAGCTCCGGACTGTTCATTTCACACAAGGCCGCAGTGTCCTGAATGACATTAAATAACGTAATTTTGTTATCCGTTGTAAATGAATTAGCTATAAATTCAACTGCTCGCATAGCGTTTTCAGAATCGTCAATCGCCACTAATATTTTCTTATCCATGGGTCGGATCCTCCTTTAGGTGTTTTAAGCCCATACCTTTAGGGTTCTAATATTAAAAGACTTCTTCTTTTACCTCAATAATGTGATCCAGATCAAGAGGTTTTGTATTTTTTTAAATACGGATCACTGCCGGATTGGAATCTGTAATAGTCATAACGTATAGAATTTTGAAGCTTTTCTAATTTTGTTACCATCTGGAACCTAAATTGAGCGATTGTCGATGTTTGCCCGCCTCTGGCGTGGTTGCCGCAGTTAAGCAAGTTGAGCGTAGCGAAATCCCGCTCTGCGGGAGAAGATGTCGTTCCGCTATAGTCAACTATGCGGGACGGCATCTGACGCAGTAGATGCGGTAAGATCGGCAATCCCGCAGGGTTTCAAATTTTAAAAATATAAATCAAGATAATTCATTAAAAATAAAAGATATTTGATTACCTTTTAAAATTTGAAACGCTCAGTTTAGGTGGAAATAAAAACGGTTTTGATTCAGGTAAAGACATTAGGAGGCGGGATAATTGATCTCTTTTAAGGTGCCCCTGATTTTTTCCAGCGTACACGGGTCGCCCCATTCAACAGTAATGCTTTTGTTTTCAGCATCACCTTCCACGGATACGACGCCTTCCAATTCACTCAATTCGTTCTTAATGGTCATTATGCAATGGTCGCAGGAAATATTCAGAACGGTAAAAGTCTGTTTTGTCATTTTGGCGCCTTTTTTTTAAATTTTTATCCTCACCTGTTGCGTCAGGAAAATGGAGAATATAGCCCGGATATTTCACGAGTGCGAGGCGTCCATTTGCAAGGCATTCAAGGGCGTAGCCGTAGTAGACTACTGCAAGCCCTTGATAACGAAGCAACTGGGCGCCTCGGACTCGCCCGAAGGGTGAAAATTTTTGAGAAATTTAACCAAAAAATTTTCGGTACAAACTGTCACCTGACAACTAGAAGCAAAATTGTAAATAACAAACGGTTTTCATTACTAATAAAAAGGCCTCTCGAAAATTTTCATGAAATATTCGGGTTAGAGATGTCTAATAAAACAAGGGTCCGGGCAGTTTAACGTCTTACCCAGGACTGAAAATGGCAGCCACCGGTACAGTGGGCTACTCTTGGTATCATAAAACGCTTCATAGATTTCACCTCCTTTTACTGCACCAAACTAAAAGTAGAAGTTTATAATAGAGTATTTCTTTTTTTCCTGCCAAGAGACGGTGACACGGAGTAATACGGATCAGCGCCTTTCGGTGATAGCATTACGTCTCTTGGTGTTTTTTGTTCCTGTTTATGCCGGCAATCCAAACAGGTCCAGCATTCCCAGTAATGTTTACTTGCATGATCCAGACAGTTTCTGTAATATGGACAAAAGACATTTCTGTAGCCTTTGTTGTGAACCGGATTTTTATCTTTTTCCATGGTTGTCTCCTTGGCTTAGTCTGGCAAATCTCGGGTTTCAGTCAGTTAAGCTTTTTCCTCTTAAAAATAGTAATACATTGTGGTAATGTCAACCTTTTCTAAAAATGCTGTTTTGATTGCCTCTTCGATCATCATGATGTTGTTCCTCATAATTAACCCTTGAGCGATTTTTTAATTGATCTGCACCGATCTCAGCACATCTCTTGGCAAAAGATTGCTCAATTTAGCTATAGGGTTACGTTACAATTATTCAAAATATTTCCATATGCCCGGTTCACGCTTTGTGACAATGACAAACTACGTTACTGAGAAATACGGACTATATATTTTCTTCAGTATAGCCAATGGCCTCATATGGACAGGCTGGGATGCAAATTCCATCCAGGTCGCACTTGTTCTCATCAATTGTTGCCAGGCCGTCTATTATGAAGATGGCATTCTGGGGACAGATCAGCACACACTCTCCTGTAGCGCGGCATTTTTTCGGATCAACTACTATTTTCATGTTAACCTATCCTTTCCATTACAAACTTGATTTAAAGGGAATCGTTATCACGAAACCACCTCGGTATCATCGAAATGAGCGACAGAGCAGAGGGAAAAAATCAATAATCCTTTTATAATCTATTGAGGATAACTCGATATTTTTTGACAAAGTCCACAGGATTATATGATAATTTTGCCTTGCGAAGACCTTCGATATCAAGGTCCTGTTCGCGGTTTACAAATTCGAATTTATTTCTCGAATGCTCAAGGAACATCTGATTGATAGCCTGATAAATTCCTTTATAGTCAGGGTTTCCTTTTTCAAAATGAATCACAAGTGTATCATCTGTAAAGCTTTCTGCTATTGTATAACCGGCCATTGTTTGATTTACGATGATAGCACCGCCCGTAAGGCCTTGCATCTTTTCCCATTTGTTTAAAATCCTTGAAATCGTCCGGTTTTCAGCAGATAGCACATCAGACGACTCACAGTCGCGCCAGGTACACCAGTCTTCCTGCATCTCCATGGCTTTATGGATCATATCTGTCCCAAAAGGAACATATTCAAAGTCATATTTTTTCTTGAACTGATTCAAGAGATTCTTTTTTTTATGAAAGCGTTTGCCTTTGAGTTCTATGAGTTCAGTCACGGAGTAGAGATAATCCCAATGACCTCTTGATTCTTCAACAGAAATAAGATGGTTAAAGCTGTCTTTCCACAACCGGAGCAGGCTCTCAGGCATGCGGTCGAATAGGGTTTTGCTGCTAAAATATTCAGAAAAACACTTCTTCCAGTCAACGTTCTCCCATAAACCCACAGGAGCCCAGTACACTTCTTCCGGAACGGTCTGCTTTATCCAGACAAGCTTATCCGACAATGACCAGTAAAGTCCGTATTCCTCAGCCCATCCCCACAGGTTCACAAAACTGTAATCGGAAGCCTTTTGCGAACACAAAGCAAAATATTTTGAATATTCTTTTTGTATATCCAAGGTTATGGGTTCAAAAATTAAAGACATATCCCACCCAACCTCCCAATAGGAAATTTTCACAATTATAATGTTCTTCGGTAAAGCAAACTTTATGCCAAAAATGGGATGACACAGAAATTACTTTTATTATGAACAAAATAGACTTGCACCTCGTTCATCATAACGGTAACTTATACTTCAAACGGTTACAATTTTGGTTTTTAACTTTTGAGTATGATTATAAATTGAGCCAGTATTCAGGACAGGGGTAGTGGACCATGGGAAAAAATCTCGTACTTGTTGGTGGTGGCCATGCGCATATGGTGACACTTGCAAATCTATATACATTCATTGAAAAAGGCCACAATATTACGGTTATTGGCCCCTCACCATACCATTATTACTCAGGCATGGGACCGGGAATGCTCGGTAAAATATATACACCTGACGACATCCGTTTCGCCACAAAGCATATGGTGGAAAAACAGGGTGGCACTTTTGTTGCGGGAAAGGTTGTTCGAGTGGATCCGGAGGAGAAAACCGTATTCCTGGAATCCGGTGCAAGTTTTTCTTACGATGTTCTTTCATTTAACACCGGCAGTTATGTACCCAGAACAACGGTTAAAGATGATGGCAAAAATATTTATTCTGTAAAGCCCATTGAAAAGCTCATAGATGCCCAGGCGCGAATTCTGGAGCTTGTTTCACAAAAGAAAATCGCTATCAGCATAATCGGCGGCGGTCCTTCCTCTGCTGAAATAGCAGGAAACGTCTGGGGTCTCACCCGGAATTTTGGCAAAATCAAGCCCGAAATTCGAATTTTTGCAGGGAAAAATTTTATGTCACGCTTTCCGGATAATGTCAGGACAAAGGTTATGGTATCACTCACAAAACGCGACATTGAAATTCTGGAATCAGGCTATGTTAAAGAGATCAAAACCGGCCATATTAAACTGGAATCAGGAAAAAGTTTTAAAACCGACTTAATATTTTTGGCTATTGGTGTTAAGCCGTCGCCGATATTTGAGGAATCCGGTCTGCCAACCGGCCCGGATGGAGGTTTGCTCGTCAATAGATACCTGCAGAATACAGAGTATCCGGAAATTTTTGGTGGCGGTGACTGTATTTTTTTTAAAGATCGGCCTCTGGATAAAGTGGGTGTTTATGCAGTACGTGAAAACCCGGTACTTTATCATAATCTTATGGCATCACTGGAAGAAACGAATCTTATGCCCTTTGATCCGGGCGGAGATTATCTGATTATTTTCAATATGGGAGACGGTACCGGAGTATTGCGAAAAAAATGGCTTGTGTTTGGAGGCAGACTTGCCTTTAAAATAAAGGATTATATTGACCGTAAATTTATGAAAAAGTTTCAATCCATTGAATAACAAAAACAATTTTCAATCTATTATGGAAAGTATGTTCTTCTCTATTTCATTCTTAGAAAGATCTCCTTTCAATCGGTTTTTTGGAATGCGGTTTTTTGTGCCGCAACTGTTACATCTGATAATAATGCTGTCCGGATTCATTGGTTCACCTTGTCTTTTCCATCTTTGACATGGATGTTTTCAGAAAAGAGTGCCTTTGTTAATTCATTTTCCGTAAGGATTTTTTCTTCCAATAAGACTTCTCTAATGCTCTTTCCTGTCTCATCGGCCTTGCCTGCAATTAATGCTGCCTTGTCGTAACCCACATGAGGAACCAGATATGTAGCCATGGCCAGACTTTTTTCAATGTTTCCCATACACTTTTGCCTGTTAGCGGTGATACCGGTGATGCATTTTTCAGCCAAAAGCTTAGCTCCGGAAGAAAGCAGATCTATCGATTGCAGAAGATTGTAAGCAATCACCGGCAACATAACGTTCAGCTCTAAATTGCCTGACTGTCCACCCATCATGATCGTTGTATCGTTTCCCATGACCTGGGCTGCCACCTGAATCACGGCTTCCGGGATAACCGGGTTGATCTTCCCGGGCATTATGGAAGATCCGGGCTGAAGAGAAGGAATGGATATTTCACCCAGCCCGCACCTGGGTCCGGAAGCAAGCCACCGGATGTCATTGCAAATTTTCACTAAACTTACGGCTACGGTTTTTAAAGCCCCGCTGGTTTCAACCGCGACATCTTGAGCTCCCTGGGCTTGGAAATGGTTTTCTGCCTCTTTAAAATCAAGTTTTGAATGTTCTGAAATAAGCACAATAACTCTTTTCGCAAAATCAGGGTGGGTGTTTAAACCGCTTCCAACAGCCGTTCCTCCTAAAGCAAGTTCTGCGAGACCGTCTTCAGCAGCTTCAATCCTTTTTATTCCAAGAGCCACCTGTCTTGCATATGCTCCAAACTCCTGACCCAGAAATATGGGGACGGCATCCTGGAGATGGGTCCTTCCAATCTTTTTGACATCCTTAAATTCCAATGCCTTATGCAAAAGACTCTTTTGAAGAGTGACAAGCGAGGGAATCAAGCGATCTTTAATTAAAGTAAATGCAGCAATATGAATTGTCGAAGGGATTACATCATTACTTGACTGACCCAGATTAACGTGATCATTGGGATGAACCGGAGATTTCCCTCCTTTTTTTCCTGTAATTATCTCGTTTGCCCTTGAGGCAATAACTTCGTTCATGTTCATATTTGTAGAAGTGCCTGATCCTGTCTGGAAAATATCCACCACAAATTGGTCATCAAATTTTCCGGCAATCACCTCCTGTGCAGATGCAACAATGGCTCTGGATATCTTTTTATCCAGCAGACCCAGCTCATTGTTTACCATGGCAGCACATTTTTTTATAAGGGCAAGGGAATAAATAAATGGTGAGGAAAATGTAAGCCCGCTTATAGGGAAATTTTCAACTGCCCTTTGTGTGCTTGCACCAAAATAAGCGCTTTCAGGGACATCTATGGTCCCTAATGAATCTTTTTCTTTTCTGTGTTTCATCAGCCACCTGTTTTTTTCTTTATTAAAATTGATGCTCTCGCAAAAATTCAAAAAAACAACTTTTTACGAATTCATCAAATTTTATTATTTTCATTATCCTCGGCAAGAATTTTACCCTCGCCCGGATAGACCATGCGATCCTTGTAAGGCGTCGGCTTTGTTACTTCGGGCCAGTGACCGGTTTTAAGATCAGGTCCTTCCAGAGCTGTGGCAGAAGGTTTTTTGCCCTTGATTTTTGGATGTTTCCGTAGGTCTACCCCGGCCACCGGAGCGCTGAACTCTATCGGAATGTTGTTGGGATCAAATGTATAAATTGAATGAATAAAGCCGTGATCTATGAGTTCAGAGACCCAGATTTCGGCCGCTTCAAACCTGTCCTTTAGTTCCCATAGGTCGTCATCACTTTCCACTCCAAATGCAACGTGGTCAAACGCAGATGGACCCTTGACCGGAACTCCATGGTCCCTTTCCGGAATTTTTTCCGCATCCGGCCACTCGAAAAATGCAATCATATCATATTCGGATATTTCAAAAAAATAATGCTTGTACTTGCTCCCACCAAGCCCGGCCACAAGGCGCAACCCTAACAAATCTCTCCAGAACCGAATGGTTTCGTCCATGTTACCGGTGACCAGTACCAAATGATTAATTCCATTGTATGTTACCATTGTATTACCCAACCTGGATAAACCAGAAAAATTACAAGTGAGCTAAAGTTTGAAGTGAGCTAAAGTTAAGGAGTCGCTACGCTCCGGCTTTTATACAAATTGGAATTATTCCTTAACGTTAGGCACTTTAGATCACTTTAGGCATTTCACACTTAATTGGTTAAGCATTTTTTTGCCATAACAAGCACAAAATTTACAACTAAGGTACTAATGAATTGACAATGTTTTATTGGCAAAGTATTTTTAAACGGTCTTCAATTTTCATTTTCTTCCAGGAAGTAAACCAAAGTATGTCATTTTTGGTTTTGAGTGTTGCATTAAATAACTCATAGATACAATAACCGTGCCAGAAAACAGAATCAAGTGTTCTATCTTAACGATCCCTAATATATTCAAACAGTGTATGATTTCGCTGCTGATCATTCATTGCGCTATCTACAAAGCGTTATGAGAAAAACACCCCGACTGCTGATATATTTTGGCATGAGCATTGCATTGTATATCATAATTTGGCAACGATTTTTTTTACAGGAAAAGAATTTGACGAATAACCTTTAAAGCGTTAAAAAGGGGGTGAAACATGGCTAAAAAACATTACAAAATTGAAACATCATGCCCTCAATGCGGATGTAGCGCTGTTTCGCATCTGTCCGCCGAGGAAATCAAAGAAAGATTCGGTGATGTTCCAAACGTTGAGATGGAATGTAGTGAATGTATGCTCAAATATCATACCGACATGGAGAAAGCATGCCCTGAGTGGGATAAGGAATGCAAGATGAATCAATAATCAAAAATGGTGAATTCGTAAAAAGTCATTTTTTGACTTTTTACGAATTTATTTAAACCTAAATTGAGCGATTGTCGAGGTTGCCGCAGTTAAGCAAGTTGAGCGTAGCGAAATCCCGCTCTGCGGGAGAAGATGTCGTTCCGCTATAGTCAACTATGCGGGACGGCATCTGACGCAGTAGATGCGGTAAGATCGGCAATCCCGAAGGGTTTCAAATTTTAAAAATATAAATCAATTTAATTCATTAAAAATAAATGATATTTAATCCCCTTTTAAAATTTGCAACGCTCAGTTTAGGTTAAAAAGGTATAGGACAATAATATGGTATACGATTTCACAGCAAATGACGCATTTGAAATGGCCGAACAGCTTGAAAGAAACGGAGCCAAGTTTTACAGAACAGCGGCTGAAAATGTTTCCGATCCCAAGTCAAGAAAGCTTTTAATTGAACTTGCGGCAATGGAAGATGAACATGAAAAGACATTCGCTTCTTTAAGAGGCGATCTGACCGAGGCCGAAAAAACGACAACCGTTTTTGACCCGGAAGATGAATCTGCACTTTATCTTCGTGCACTTGCAGATACCCGTGTATTCTTTAAAAAAAAGATTGATATCTCATCGATGAAGGAAATCCTCAAGGCGGCCATTGTTGCCGAGAAAGACTCGATAGTCTTTTATCTGGGCTTAAAGGATTTTGTCCCGGATCAACTAGGGAAGAACAGGCTGGATACAATTATCAAAGAGGAGATGGGGCATATCAGAATTCTCAGCAAAGAGCTTATTTCTCTTAATGAATAATTTTCATTCCTGTCTCATGATACAAGTGTGTATCAATTATAAACATGAGACGATTTTCAATCTTACCCTATCTTAAAATGTATTCACTCAATACAGACCTCGTAATTCAACGTCTCTGAAATTCTACAACCTAATGAAATAACAGGTTTTTTTAGTGGCAACCTGTTTGTGCCGTCATATTCTTCAACTTCGTTCAGGACAAGCTCAACCATCATTTTTACCCAGCCTGCCCCGTAGCTCCGGCAGATGGTACTGGGGTGAAAGTTTTTTCTATTTCACCGGGGCCATTACTCCCTCCGGGGCGGAGGCCCTATGGGCCGGAGGCTAATTGAGGTAAAGCCCCTAAGTTCTCACCAAGTCCAGTAACTATATTGATTTTCTGCTATTCTTTTAAAAATCTTCTCCATTTGGCATGAAACTTGAACAACTAGTAATAATGATTATAGTTTTTATAGTTATTTTTTTTATGACGATTATAAGGGTTCATTTTGTATACCAATACAGGAGGATACCATGTGGGAATATACCGAAAAAGTAAAAGATCATTTTTTAAATCCGCGAAATGTGGGCGTGATAGAAAACGCTGATGGTGTTGGCGAAGTCGGTTCACTGGCATGCGGTGATGCTTTAAAACTTACTTTAAAAGTTGATGGCGATAAAAGAATTAGCGATGCAAAATTCCAAACTTTCGGTTGTGCAAGTGCCATTGCATCATCTTCCGCTCTAACCGAAATGATCAAGGGAATTACAATAGATGAAGCGGAAAAAATTACGAATAATGATATTGCAGAATATCTTGGAGGACTTCCAAAGGAAAAGATGCACTGCAGTGTGATGGGCCGTGATGCTTTAGAAAAAGCAATAGCCAATTACAGGGGCGAACCGGAAAAAGAGGTTGACGGTGAAATTGTGTGTGAGTGCTTTGGGGTCACCGATCATGAAATCCAAAGGGCGGTTACGGAAAACAACCTTAAAACCATCGAAGATGTCACGGATTATGTTAAGGCAGGCGGTGGATGTGAGAGCTGCCACGATAAAATTCAGGAAATCATTGAATCGGTTAACGGCACTCCCTTTAGGGAGAAGACAAGACCTTCGGGAATGACCAATATCCAGAAAATCAGGCTTATTGAAGAGACATTGGAACGTGAAATCAAACCCGAACTGAAAAAAGACGGCGGCGGTATTGAATTTATTGATTTTGCCGATAATACGGTTTTCGTAAAATTGCGTGGCACTTGTTCGACATGCAGCGCATCTCAAGTGACGTTGAAACATTATGTGGAAACAAGGATAAAGGAACTGGTTTCTCCTGAACTGGTGGTAGAAGAGGTGAAACAATGAAGACAATATATGTGGATAATAACGCAACAACACGGGTCGCCCCGGAGGTACAGGAAGTGATGCTTCCATATTTAAGTGAGTTTTACGGCAACCCGTCCAGTATGCATTCCTTTGGCGGGAAAGTAGCACATAAGATCGAGGAAGCGCGCGCAAAAGTTGCATCGTTGATCAATGCATCACCTGATGAAATCATGTTTACCAGTTGTGGAACCGAAAGTGACAGTACCGCTATCCATGCGACAATCTCGTCTGTCCCCGATAAAAAACATATTATAACCTCACGGGTAGAGCATCCTGCCGTAAAGAATTTATTTGAGCATCTTTCAAAAAAAGGCTACCGCGTCACATTTGTTCCGGTTGACCGAAAGGGAATGCTTGACCTCGATTATCTTTACAGCAACCTTACCGATGACACCGCCATTGTCAGCATTATGTGGGCAAACAACGAAACCGGTATGATTTTTCCGGTCGAAGAAATATCACAGGTCATAAAGAAAAAAGGGATTGTTTTTCATACCGATGCGGTTCAAGCTGTCGGCAAGATGCCGATCGATGTCAGCAATTCAGAAATAGACATGCTTTCTATTTCAGGGCATAAGATTTATGCACCCAAAGGAATCGGCGCCCTCTATGTTCGTAAAGGGACCCGATTTTCTCCGTTTCTTATCGGCGGCCATCAAGAAGGCGGCCGGCGAGGCGGAACCGAAAATGTCGTCTACATTATCGGGCTTGGAAAGGCGAGCGAACTGGCGGCAAACCACATGGGCGAGATGACAACCCATGTCGGAAAATTACGGGACAAGCTTGAAAATAAATTACTAAACCGAATCCCCAATGCTATGATAAACGGAGACAAAAAGAACCGACTTCCAAACACCACAAGTATTAGCTTTGAATATGTGGAAGGTGAATCGATTCTTTTAATGATGAATGAATTGGGCATTTGTGCTTCCTCGGGTTCGGCATGCACATCAGGTTCTCTTGAACCTTCTCATGTGTTGCGTGCAATGGGCGTCCCGTTTACGGCCGCACACGGCTCTATACGATTCAGCCTGGGTATCTACAATACTGAAGAAGAAATCGATTTTATCGTAGAAAAACTTCCGCCAATTATTGAAAACCTTCGAAATATGTCACCCTTTTGGAAATAATGATCAGGGGGATTTAAGCGTTGCCGAGTGGACGTTTTTTATGGGAGCAATATAAAATGGATAAGAGTATAAAAGAAAGTCAACACACATGCAAAACAGATGTGGAATCCCTTTCCCAATACAAGGAAAAACTGCCGGGAATTGTTGAGAACATCATCGAAAACTCTGATGACAGTCAATGCTTCACTCATGTCGACTATGAACCGATTCCCTCGGAAGGATATGTTGTTGATATCATAAATAAATTAAGGGAAATTCTTTTCCCGGGGTATTTTACTAAGGAAAAGATCGATCCTGTCAACCTGAAATACAACATCGGACAATCTGTTTCAGTTCTGTTTGATATGCTTTCCGAGCAGATTACCCACAACATGCGGCACGACTGCTTCAGATACGATCTGCCGTGCAGAGAATGCGAAGCGCAAGGACAAAAAATTTCTCTTGCCTTTCTGGAATCAATTCCATCCATACGAAAAACCTTGGCAACAGATGTACGGGCAATATATGATGGAGATCCTGCCGCAAATAGCTATGACGAAATTATTTTTAGCTATCCCGGTATGTTTGCTATAACCGTACATCGGGCGGCCCATAAGCTTTTTGAATTTCAAGTGCCGCTTCTTCCTCGCATCATGATGGAACATGCCCACAGTTTAACCGGTATAGATATCCATCCAGGGGCTGAAATCGGGGAAAGTTTTGTGATTGATCATGGAACGGGCGTAGTGATCGGTGAAACAACGGTAATCGGTAAAAACGTGCGTATCTACCAGGGAGTAACTCTGGGTGCCCTTTCACTTCCTAAAGATGCCGGGGAGCGGTTGAGAGGGAAGAAACGCCATCCCACAATAGAAGACGATGTTATCATCTATTCAGGCGCTACGATTTTGGGCGGAGACACCGTAATCGGTGCACGTTCCGTAATCGGAGGAAATGTCTGGATAACGGAATCTGTTCCTCCGGATACTAAGGTGATCATGGAAACACCGCGGTTGATTTATAAATAGCTCGATATTGGATATACATTGCAGAATTCTGGAATTAAAGGCTATGAAAATATTTTCCAACATTGGCACAACCATTGGTTCAACACCTCTGGTACGGCTGAATACCATTACTCAAGGCCTAGATGCTGAACTACTTGCCAAGCTTGAATTTTTCAATCCTCTAGGGAGTGTTAAGGACCGGATTGCCGCATCAATGATTGATGCCGCAGAGGCTAAAGGACTGATCGGTCCGGATACGCTCGTGGTGGAACCCACCAGCGGAAATACGGGTATTGCGCTTGCCTTTATCTGTGCGGTAAAGGGATATGGCCTATGCCTTACCATGCCGGACACCATGAGTATGGAAAGAAGAAAACTGCTTAAACACCTTGGCGCGGAACTTGTTCTTACGCCGGGTTCCCAAGGTATGAAAGGGGCCATTACAAGGGCAGAAGAAATTATCGATTCGCGAAAAGACGCATTTATGCCCGACCAGTTCAGAAATCCGGCCAATCCGAAAATCCACAGGGAGACCACCGCACAAGAGATATGGAAAGATACCGACGGCCGGGTGGATATACTGGTTGCCGGTGTTGGCACCGGCGGTACCATAACCGGTGTCTCCCAGATGATAAAATCACGGAAACCGTCCTTTAAAGCCATTGCTGTTGAACCGGAAGATTCTCCGGTATTGTCCGGAGGAACGGCCGGACCTCATAAGATTCAGGGCATCGGCGCCGGTTTTATTCCTCATGTACTCGATAAAGCAATAATAGATGAAATCGTCACGGTATCTAATGATGAGGCATTTGATACCTCACGGATGCTGGCAAAAACAGAGGGAATACTCTGCGGCATTTCATCGGGTGCTGCCATGGCCGCTGCCCTTAAAATTGCAAAACGAAGAGAATCAAAAGGCAAATGCGTCGTAGTGATATTACCGAGTACCGGCGAACGGTATATCAGCACGGAACTCTTTTCTGAAATTTAACTCGTGTCTATCCATAAACGGCATCTTTCGGCCCCCGGCGGTGTTCTCGCTCGTTTTCAGTCCTCGAAATAGCGCGCTATGCCTGCGGTTGAAAACTCGCTCGGGCCTTGCCGGAAATCAAAATCTACCATTTCTGGATGGACACTAACTCAGAACACTGTCAACGGATATGTAACACCGAATTTCTTTCCGAGGTCCTAAGAAATTCCCTCAGATTTGTCTTGTGAGACAGATTTGTATCAAAAAGAAATATGATACAGAGGGTTATTTCTTTATTTTCCATCCCGATGTCTTTTCGGGGCGGTTTAGCGAACCCTTATGCATCAAGATCTTAGCACATTTTTCGCACCCATATTTTTGTGCAAACTCATACCATGGTAATGTTTTTATGCGATGTTAACGGTGAAGGACCATCGCCATGTGTTTTCTGAAAGGCGATATGTTTATCAGATAGCACAATGTTTCGCAGTGACCCAATATTTAGGATTTATTACACGGTTTTTTATACGATTTCAAACATTTCACAAATCCTAAATATTGTGTCACGCTGCAATGTTAAGGTTCATATCGCCTGGAAGAAAATATATGGCGATGGGCCGCCTTCATCGAAATTCACTTGAATAAGACCTATCCAAGTGACATTAGATAAGGCTTCAGCAGAATTAAAGGGTGCGAAACTTGAGTAAAAATATTATACTGCATCCATCCTTGGCACGAATTTTGATACAGAATATAATATACTCAACAGTCCAAAGTTTTTTGCCGTCATGCGGCTAAGAGCATTGCATCAACCGCGCGTTTTCTGCTCTTTGACATAATTATTCGATAAATCGCGCTATTGCTGAAAAAGCGAAAATTATGGTAGTACTCCTCCTGGATGACTGACTTGACAACTTCCTCTGAGGGAATCGTTGAGGTCACTGTTCGGAGCCATCCAAGGTACTTCTTCCAAATCGTTTCATGGAAATTCAGAGAAACGATTTGAAGAATGCCGGTGGCAATACAGCCAAAATTTACAAAAGCTTCAATGGCGTTTGTTGTCTGCCTGATTAATCTGCGAGAACGCGGATCACCGGCTGCAGACAAATCACTCGCATTTCGCTTACCAATGCGCGGCCAGGCGCTGGTCCAAAAGCGATAGAAAAACACTCCCATCAGGTGTTTTAGCACCTTGAAGCTGACCTCGATCTTAAACCGGTAACTGTAAGCCCGTATGATATCTTGAGCTGACAGGGTCAAATCAGAACACATTAAAATGAAGCACTCTGAGCCGTCGCGAACAAGAACAAAGCGGATCTTTTCTTTAATCGGTTTCCAAATCAGATCCAGGCATAGAAATGAGACCTCTTCACACTGGCCGTAAATTTCAATCGTCGTTTGTTCAAAACTCTCGGCCATGGTCTCAAATAGATCCATAAGCTTTAGTTTGGCACCGTATTCTCGCGGCCTGCCGGGACGTCCGGTTTTAGGCGGCGGATCCTGGTAGCCAACAACATTGCTTTTGGCCCGTGTGACGATATGAAGCAAATGATTGCCACTGTCATCCAGAATCTGCCTTAAAATTAAAAACACAGGTCCCACGGCAAAATAGGCATCCAATACGATGATACACCTTTTACCCACAACAGATACCAGTTCCGCAGCCATGGCAGCCATCAGGCTGGTGACGCTGACCTTTGGCTTGTCTTTGACAACAGGCTCCGCTTTGTTTTGGAACTGTCGGATCGTTTCTACCCCTTCATGCAGCTCGGCACAAAGGGGGATACAAAAGATTTTTTTTTGCCCATCCGGCTAAAATCCCGATCACGCCGTGATGATGACCATAGATATACGGCGCTTTGCCGGAGTTATCTGATTCCTGATGAAGCCTTTTAACACCAGGCATCTTTTCGGCTTCCTTGCTGATTTTGATGCCATCGCCGGCAAGCAACAGTCGTCCATCGATATGAAGCAGTGGGCAACCGGACAGCACGATTTGCCACCAGCGGTGCATGATATCTTTCAGCTGCCAGGACCATGCCCTGAAAAACGAAAGCAGGGCCGTATAAAGTGACGGCTTTATGCAAAGCCATCGCACGAATGAGCTGACACCATGATGGTCAAGCCTGACGATAAAGCCGACAATCACGATGACGAACCAGTTAAAAGCCGCTTTCCGGCTGAAACAGGGCCTGAACTTTACCAATATGCGGCTAATCTCGTTTATCATGGCGCCCCCTTTCACTTGAGTCATACTCTTTTAAAGCAAAGGTATTGGGAGATGTTCTGATAAACGATTTGCCTGCTTTAACCTTTTTTAAAATAGCGGAAACAATGGAATCGCGGTCCAGCTCTACTTCAAAGTCCCTTTTTGCCAACTGGATAATTTCCGAAACGTGCAGAGGCCGACCCGCGATATGCAGTACGTTTTTTGCTATCTCTATTTTTGATGTACGTTTAGTTTTTGGTTTAATGCCTTTTTGAAATCTGTTGATGACTTTAAGCTTTGATTCTGTAATTTCCTTTTGATACTGTAAATATGATTCAAATTGATCCATGCGTGCATCCTCCTTTCATTTAGAATTATAGCGAAAGGATACACTCTGCAAAAGGGTATGTCAACACTTTTTTATGTACGTCATGCATTTTTATCAATTTGTTTTAAAACTGTGCGATATATAAATATTGTCTTCAGAAAATATGTACGTATAAATAACAATTGACATGGTCAATTTAAACATGTTTATGATCATGAGAACTTTGGACTCTCAAGATAATATAGAAAGCATAATTAAAATTGAGATAAAAATTCCATGAAGCCCTGTGACAAAAACATTGAAAGCACCCTTCAAATTACAGCCAAAATGATCAAACTTGCAGAAAGAGGGGGCGCAGAAAGAGAAGATACCGGTTGCGGTATTCTTTACGGTGTGTTACTTGATTCTGCCTACAAACTGAAAAGACTTGCGGAAAAAGAAAAGGAAAACCACCTTAATAAAGGCTGGTGGAAAACTGATAAACCTTTTTGGGGACACAGAACCGCCTGCCATGCGAGGCACAAGCGGGCAGGTAAACACAGATTGTCAGGGTTTTAATTAAGAAAAATCTGTGTGTATCTGTGAGAATCTGTGTCCTATTTTTTTAAATGGAGGAAATAAAAAATGGCCAAAAGACTTGAGGTATATAAATGTGACGTATGTGGAAATATCATTGAAGTGCTCCATGCCGGAAAAGGCAACCTTGTGTGCTGCGAAAAACCCATGAACTTACTTGTCGAAAATACGGTTGATGCGGCTAAAGAAAAGCATGTGCCGTTGATTGAAAAAGTTGACGCCGGCGTGAAGGTTAAGGTGGGAGAAGTTGCCCATCCCATGGAAGAGAAACACTGGATTGAATGGGTTGAAATTATAGCGGACGGCAAGACTTACCGACAGTATCTAAATCCCGGAGAAGTACCAGAGGCAATTTTCAATGTGACTGCAGACCAGATTACCGCACGTGAATATTGTAATATCCATGGTCTTTGGAAAGCATAAAGGAGGTGATCATATGGCAAGTTGGAAATGTGGAAATTGCGGATATACGCTGGAAGCTGATACCCCCCCTGACCAGTGTCCATCCTGTAAAGAAAAATGCGAATTCCTCGACAACACCTGTTATACCCCGGACTGCGAATTTGAAGGCACTGACAAACGAATATGATTCGGAGGGGGGCTTCAAATGGCCCAGGATTACGGCCGTGAAATCGCAGGAAAATTATAAGGCTAGTACCGAGGGAATCTTTATCGGTAGAATCTATTAAATTTTTTGCAGCGCAGCCGCGTAATATAGAAATTACAAAGCCATTGTATTAAAGGAGGATATTATGACTACACCTAAGCATTGTCCGGGTTTTGAGAATTTTAGGCATCTTAGCTCGTTTAAATGTCAGTGCCCCGAATGCGGTCAAGAAAAAGAGATCTTTTCAGATGAGTTTGATAAGACTCATTTGTGCGACAGCTGCGGGAAAAAAATAGATTTCACGCAGTGTTCTTTGGAATCAGAAGCCTAGTACGATCGATTTTTTCCCGGCTTTTGCTCATTTTTCAAAACATCTTATATGGCCGCTGGTCACATCAAAAAGATTGATTGTTATGTGACTGATTTCAGTAGGAAACCTATGGGCGCGATCAGCAAAGACATATCATGAGATTAAAATCAACAATTATTATATTGTTTTTTTGGGGGATAGTCGTTGCGGTGGCGATCGCTTCTGAAGACCCAAACAAAGGGGCACGGAACATTGTGCTTGAAGGCGGCAAATCAGGTATTGTTAATTTTCCCCATCATTTGCATCAAGACAATATAAAAAACTGCAACGTTTGTCATGACCTTTTTCCACAACAATCCGGAGTTATTCAAGATTTAAAAAATCAGGAAAAACTGAAAAAGAAACAAGTCATGAATAAAAATTGCCTGAAGTGCCACAGGGCAAAGAAAAAGGCAGGGGAAAAATCAGGGCCGACCAAATGCAAAGAATGTCATACCCTAAATGATCGTAAATAAAACGGCAAAATATTATAGGAATAGTTAAAATGTTTGTATTAGGGCTACAGGGAAGTCCCCAAAAAAAAGGAAACACCCATTATCTTATCAAAACATTCATGAACGAGGCTGAAAAATCAGGAGCCCGGACACATGTCATTGAAGTGGCTAAAAAAAATATCATTCCATGCAAGGGCTGTGGTTTTTGCGAAAAGAAGGGTCACTGTATTACTCAAGACGACGATATGACACTTGAAATCTATGCGTTGCTTCGTGAAGCCGATGTGATTGTGGCAGCCTCTCCTATATATTTTTACAATGTTACTGCACAACTCAAGGCGCTTATTGACAGGAGTCAAACTCTGTGGTCCCGGAAATATAGGCTAAATATTGAGGATCCCGGAGGGAAAATGAGGCGTGGATTTTTGCTGTCCCTGGGGGCCACCAAAGGAAAAAATCTCTTCGAAGGGGTTAAACTCACGGCCCAATATTTTTTTGATGCAGTCGCAGCAAGTTATGAGGGGAGCCTCACTTATTGGCAGATAGAACATCGCGGGGATATGGAAAAGCATCCAACCATGCATGAAGATGTCCGGGATGCGGTAGGTCGTCTTTTAAAACCTTTTCTGGCCAGGAAAAAAATCTTGTTTGTGTGCCGAGAAAATGCCTGTCGCAGTCAGATGGCCGCAGCTTTTACTCAATATTTGGCTGGAGATAAAATTGAGGCCTTATCTTCAGGGAGCGAACCCGCAGATGAAATCAATCCTGACATGGTGAAAGCCATGCAGGAAAAAGGGATTGACATGGTCTTCCGCAGAACCCGATCTTTGAATCAAGCTCTTTCGGAATCACAACCGGATATGATCATAAGCATGGGATGTCAGGAAGAATGCCCATTGATACCGGGTGCCAAAATACAGGACTGGGATTTGCCGGACCCTGCCGGTCAATCCATGGAATTTATGCGAACTGTGCGTGATGAAATAGAAAATAGAGTAAAGGATCTTGTAAGCAGTGTTTCGATTTGAGACAAAATTACCTGAATACTTTTAAAAAGTTAAAAATCCAGATAGAAAGGGGAAAGATAATATGCCGGTTAAATTAAAAGTCAAAGATATGATGGTGCCTATTGACGATTATGCAGTAACAACAGTTGATAAGAGTCTAAAAGAGGCTGTTCCGGAATTGATGAAAATATATTGTCAGGTGGAAATCGGTAAATGTACCGAGGCCGGACATAGAACAAGTCTTGTCCTTGACAGTCAGGGCAAGCTTGTAGGGATTTTGGATTTTAAAAGTATTCTTAAAGTTCTGATTCCTGAGATTGCCGGAGGAATCAGCGGGAAATTGCAGGCGTTAGGAATTTCCATGGCATTTGCTGAGGCTGATGCACACGATATGGATAGTTCAAAGCACGGATTCAGCTCAAGAGTCAGGCAAAACGCCCAGACCCGGGTAAGTGACGTCATGCTTAAATTAAGAGGAACCATAGATGCAGATGCAGGTTTTTTAGATGCGTTGAAAATGATTTACCGCAATAAAATTACCGTTCTGCCGGTGTTAGAAGGTGACAAATTGGTGGGTGTGATTCGTGATTCAGATCTTTTCCTGGCAGCGGCGAATGTTCTCATGGAATAAAGGCACCTAATCCATACTCGGATAATATTTTTATTTAAAAACCCAAAATAATTAATCATTGAGAAGGAGGTTTAAAATGGATAAGTATGTATGCACGGTTTGCGGTTATGTTTATGATCCGGAACAGGGTGATCCCGACAATGGCGTTAATCCGGGGACAAAGTGGGAAGATGTACCAGATAGCTGGGAATGCCCGGTGTGTGGTGCTTCAAAAGATGATTTTGAAAAAGAAGAATAATTGAAGTTTAACCATAGTAATATAGATTTAAGGATAGAAAGATGAATCCAATTGAGATAGCAAAAGATGTTTATGATGTTGGAGTAATCGATTGGAATATACGTGATTTTCATGGATATTCCACCTACCGGGGTACAAGCTATAACGCTTTTTTAATTGTTGATGAGAAGGTCGCCCTTATCGATACGGTAAAAAAGGAGTTCTCTGACCAACTGCTGGAGAACATCGCTAAAATTGTTGATCCCAAAAAGATTGACTATGTTATCAGCAACCACACGGAAATGGATCATTCCGGCGGTTTGCCACGGTTCATGCACAAAATTGGGGAAGACAAGCCCTTGTATTGTTCAAAAATGGGGTTGAAGAACCTTTCCCAACACTTTTCACAGAAATGGAATTATCATGGAGTCGCAAATGGTGAAGCGCTGAGTCTGGGCAAAAGAACTCTGACGTTTCTGGAAACCCGGATGCTTCACTGGCCGGACAGCATGTTTACCTATCTAAAGGAAGACAAGATTCTATTTTCAAGCGATGCCTTTGGCCAGCATTATGCAGGATATGAAAAGTTTGATGATCAAATCGGTGATTCGATAATGCCCCATGCCAAGAAGTATTTTGCAAACATTCTCTTGCTGTATTCGCCTTTAATACTCAAGCTTTTGCAAAAGGTGACTGAACTTGGTTTGGAAATCGATATGATATGTCCGGACCATGGGATTATCTGGCGAAAAGATCCGGGAAGAATTATCAATGCCTATGCCAAATGGTCAAGTCAGGAACCTGAGGAAAAGGCGGTTGTCGTGTATGACACCATGTGGCACAGTACCGAAACAATGGCAAAGGCAATTGCCCAAGGTATTGTTGATGAAGGTGTTATTGCCAGACCCATACACATCCGAAGTTCCCACCGGAGCGAAATTATGACTGAGGTTCTGGATGCGGCTGCCGTTATCGTTGGTTCGCCGACCCTTAACAATCAATTGTTTCCGACAGTCAGCGACTTTCTGACTTACATGAAAGGACTTAAGCCGAAGAACAAGATCGGTGCAGCTTTCGGCTCTTACGGCTGGAGCGGTGAGTCGGTCAAGCTGATCAACCAAGAGCTTGAAGCCATGAAATTCGATATCATAGATCCGGGTATTAAGATCCAGTATGTACCGGATCAAGATGGCAAAGATGCTTGTTTTGAACTTGGCAGAAAAATCGGAAAGGCAATTAGGAAATAGCACTAATTATTAGACAGGATTTAAATGAGGGTCAGGGTATAAGATTAAAACCTAAAACATATTAAAACATTAACACCCTAAATGAGCGAAAGTCGAGGATGCCTCAGATTCGAGGCATCAAGGGCGAAGCCGTAGTCGTCTACTGCGAGCCCTTGATAACGAAGAAGATGGGGTATCATCGGCTTTCCTGAAAGGTAAACAAAATGAGATTTTTTTTATAAATTTATATCTCATTTATAGAAGAGTTATGAAAACGCATCTGAATTCACTAAAATGCATAATAAATCAA
The DNA here is from genome assembly GCA_964492995.1 of uncultured Desulfobacteraceae bacterium. Classification (GTDB taxonomy): domain Bacteria; phylum Desulfobacterota; class Desulfobacteria; order Desulfobacterales; family UBA11574; genus S5133MH16. The sequence continues at coordinate 36,357 of CAZBOB010000009.1, forward strand.
GCACATAAAATATTTTTCCCATTTTGTTTACGATCAATTAGGGTAACATGAAAATACCGGTAGTAGAACTCAGTGAATGTACCCTTTGTGGTATATGCGAAGAAGTGGCACCGTCTGTTTTCCGAATCACCGACGCGGGTTTTGTGGTGATAACCGAGTTGTCGAACTACCCTGAGAACGATGTGGAAGAAGCTATCAAGAACTGCCCGGCTGACTGTATTTACTGGGAAGAGGAGTAAATAAACCGTAATGAGGTTATTATGAAAAAGATTGCATTATTCGTATTCAACGGTGATCCAATGTGTTTTATCCATGTCCTTTTAAATGCGTTGGATATGAAAGATAAAGGGTATGATGGAAAAATCGTAATCGAGGGGGCAGCAACGAAATTAATCCCTGAACTGGCTAAAAAAGACAACCCCCTGCACAAATTGTGGGAAAAAGCTAAATCCGCCGGTCTGGTTCACGGAGTCTGTAAGGCCTGCTCAAACAAAATGGGCACTTTAGAGGCCGCAAAAGATCAGGGTTTGGAGCTTCTATATGAAATGACAGGTCACCCCAGCATGGCAAGCTTTCGTGAAGAAGGTTTTGAAATCGTTTCTTTTTAGTCCTACCCGCTGGATAATCGTAAGGGGTGACAAGTGGATAATGACCACTGAAAAATGAGCAGCAGAAAACTGAAGCAAACCATCTTGGACTTCTCGATAGTGACAAATTTGCAGCATCTTTTCTTCTTTTATACATGCAGCCAGAAGATGCAACACATCTCGAACATACAGTTTAGACTGCTGAAGTTCTCGACAGATGGTTGACGAAACCCTTCCACCAAATCATCATTTATCATTATGTTGACCCGCCTACTGATAATAAAATGTAACATGTCTGGAACTCGCGTTTAAATAAGCGTAAAGAAAAAACAGTAGCCAATCCTTTAATACCAAAGATGGCCGGAAATAAGTGAGGCTCGCTATTATGAATAAAACATTTTATTGACATCCCCTGCCACTTTGTGCCATTGGTATATATTACCACTTTGTATCATAGCCGGTAATAAATTTTTTATGATGGCCGTATAACAAAGAAGAGCAGGGAGGAATCCATGGACAGTAAAGAGTTCTCACGCTTTCGCAAAAGGCTGAACAAGACGCAGAAACAGATGGCCCAGCTTCTTGGAGTATCTATTAAGGCCGTGCACAGTTACGAGCAAGGCTGGCGATCCGTACCTGCCCATGTGGAGCGGCAGATGTTTTTTCTAATATCCAGGATGAGAGGCAGCGCCAAAGTTCTCAAGTCGTGCTGGGTAATAAATAAATGTCCTCCCAAGAAGAAAAAAGAATGCCCGGCATGGGAGTTTCAGGCCGGAAAGCTTTGCTGGTTTATTAACGGTACAATTTGTGACGGCACTATTTATAAAAATTGGAAAGAAAAGATGAAATTATGCCGTTCTTGCGAGGTTTTGAATTCATTTCTATGACATCAATACGCATCTTTTCGAACTCAACTTGCGATGCTCCTAATTTGAATAGGATAACCTTATATTTTTGATACAGACCTCGATATTTCGTTAAAAATTGTGCTATTTTTTTGGACAAAAAGATTGTGCAAATAAAACAGGAAGTTGCTGTTTGCTGGATTGAAACATTATCGATTTATTTTGTGTTTTTTAGATAGGAGGAAAAGATGATTGATCTAAACGGTTTGAAATCAATCATACAGCTAAGTTATCTCAATGATTCCATGTTAGAGAAATTATTAAAAATAACAGATATAATTGAGTATAAGGCGGGTGATTACATCTTCAAGGAAGGAGATGATGCCAAAATTCTCTATGCTGTTATCGATGGAAAAGTGGGACTTGAGATGGAGAAAAATTCCAGCACCCGGATATTGATTGATTCTATTATTCAGGGTATGATACTAGGATTTTCTGCTTTAGTGGACACTGAAGAGAAAAGTTACACGACCTCCGCCAGAGTTCTTAACAATACAAAGCTCTTTGCCTGGAGCGCAGACGATTTGGAGACGCTTTTCTCTAAAGATTGCGAAATGGGCTTTTTGTTTATGAAAAGAATTGCCACGATTGTCAAAACAAGGTTGCAAATCAGGAACGTTCAATTTCTCGATATATACAAGTAAACGAATCTTTACCGTTCTTTTCTTTTTATGGTTTCCATCTATAATTATGTTCTTGAAACTGACAAAGAGTTACGGCTGTTAGATTTTCTCCATCGCCCCGTAAGCGGCTTGTATTCTGTCCCGGAGTAAAAAACAAAGCCTTTCCATTATATTAAATCCAAGTTTGGTGTTACCGATCATAATCCGCCTTAAATCCGAGCCCTTTATAGCCAAGACCGTTGTCGGTTTTTGACAGATGGCCGAGGACATAAGGGTGTGGGGGATGTCCAGAAGCGTAGACCAGCAACCCAAAACTCTTCCCTTGCCAAGGGCTTCGATGACGACATTGCCCTTGTGTTTTCCCAAATCCATGGATCTTTCCAGGTAGATATAACCTTGGGCAATAATATAAAGATGTTCTCCGTGATCACCCTGTTGAAAAACATATTCACTAGTTTTATACGTATTCATTTGGCAGAGGCTGGCGATCTCAGATATTTCATTTTTTCCCAGCAACTCGAAAAACTCACAACTTTCCAATGCGTATTCCATTTCTTTACGGTTCATATAGCACCTCTCTCATTTGGTAATACCCTAAATGATCGTAAACAAAATGGGAAAAATATTTTATGTGTTTGATTTATTATGCATTTTAGTAGATTCAGATGCATTTTCATAACTCTTCTAAAATGAGATATAAATTTATTAATAAATCCCATTTTGTTTACCCTTTGGGAAAGCCGATGAAAGCGCCTTGAGCAAAGCGAAATTCCGCCTTAAGCGGGGATCTTCTTCGTTATCAAGGGCTCGCAGTAGACGACGGAGGTTTATCCCGCTTTATCAGCGGGGCTTCGCCCTTGATGCCTCTCGTAGTGAGACGAAGATCCCGCTATCGGGGGAATCTGAGGCATCCTCGACTTTCGCTCATTTAAGGTTATAAAAAAGATAGTTCCCTGTTTGGGCCATAGGCTGGGCCTCCGGATCGAAAAGCGTGCTCATGGTCCAAGGTTTTAGCCTGAAATTTAGATTATATTTTAACACAACTATTCCATGATTTCAATTTCGGATCGCAGCGGAGCCGGGGCAAACGCATTTGAATCCCAATACAGGGAGAACGCTCCACGACGCTACGCTGCATCAAAATCAAATGCGTTTACCTTGCTTCTAAACCGATTTTCCCTTGACATACCATCGACTCTTCTTTAAATTCTTTATTTAAAAAACAAACCCTTATCACTCAACCCGGACAAGCCCGCCCTCCTGCCAGGCGGAGTAAGGCGGACGGGCCGGAACCAAGAGATATTTGCCACCAAGGCACAAAGACACGAAGGGTTTTATTTTGTTATTCTTTCTTAGTGTCTTGGTGTCTTTGTGGCGAAAAAAAAGGTATGCCACTAAAAGCACAAAATTAACAATTAAGGTACTAAATTTTGCTAAAAAAATGAAACCGATCGTAGAATTTTTAAATCAAGAAGGGTTTTTAAAGAGCCTGTTTGAATCGATTCCCTGCGGAGTGCTGATCATTGATGGTGACCGGCGAGTTTTGGCGGTGAACAACGTGCTGGAACAGACCTTTGGGATTTCCGAAGCAGAGGTGATGGATCAGCGGGGCGGCGAAGCGTTAAGATGCGTGAATGCATTTAAGAACCCCAAAGGATGTGGTTTTGCTGAAGAATGTATAACCTGTGGGGTTCGCAACACAGCGCTTGAGGCTCTTGCCGGAAATCAGATACACAGGAAAAAGGCAAAGATTCAGTTGTCGGTTGACGGGAAAACAAACGATATGCAGTTACGGATCAGCGCTGCCCCTTTCGACCATGAGGGGAACCGGTTGGCGGTGATTATACTTGAAGACATGACCGAGCTGAACACCCTTCGGCGGCGCTTGAAAACAGATCAGAGCTTTGCCGGTATTATCGGGCGCGATGTCAAGATGCAGGAGCTGTTCCAAACCATAAGGGATGTTGCAGAAGTGGATGTTCCTGTTTTCATCCAGGGGGAAAGCGGCACGGGCAAGGAGCTGGTTGCTGCGGCGATTCACAACGAGGGCCTTCGTGCAAACAAACCCTTTGTTCCGGTTAACTGTGGTGCACTTCCCGAGGGATTGCTGGCAAGCGAACTCTTTGGACACGTGAAAGGTTCTTTTACCGGGGCGCTACGTGATAAAAAAGGCCGGTTTGAACTGGCGAACGGCGGCACCCTGTTTCTGGACGAAGTGATTGATTTGCCTAAGGATATGCAGGCAAAACTTTTGCGAGTGCTTCAGGAAGGAACATTCGAGCGGGTGGGTGACGAGAAAACCAAATCCGTGGACGTCCGTATTATAAGTGCCGCCAATCGCGATCTGAAACGCGAAGTAAAAAGGGGTAATTTTCGCGAAGATCTATATTACCGCATCAATGTAGTGCCCATCTACCTGCCGCCGCTCAGAGAACGAAAAAACGATATTCCGCTTCTTATTGACCATTTTTTGGGCAGGATTGCAACGGATGGGCGTCAAGATTATCCGGACATTTCCGATGACGCCGTGTCCCTGTTGATTGACTATCATTGGCCGGGCAATGTCAGGGAGCTTGAAAACGCCATTCAGTTTGCCATTGTAAAATGCAGGGGCCGGATGATTTTACCCAAAGATCTTCCCATTGAACTACAGGGACATCATGTGTTTCGAACTTCTCGTGGGCCTTCACGGAAACTTGACCTTGAGATTGTAAAATCAGCCCTTGAAAAAACCGGTGGGAATAAAGCAAAGGCAGCAAGGCTCCTGGGTGTGGGCCGGGCCACGTTATACCGGTTTTTAGCTGACTATCCGGAATCAATGCAAGGCACTAAATAAGTACGGAACTCGCAATACCAATAATGGACCAGATAATAAAAGGGGCTCCTAAACAGAGAGCCCCTTTTTTATGATGTTATCAAAGCGTTATACTCTTCATCCTTACGCTTGCTGATAAGACGTTTCCATTATTACGCCTCAAGTGCCATGCGATCCGCCATATCCATAAGCACTCTTTCTCTGGCCTTATCAATGCCAAGCTCTTTTCTCTTTTTATCGATATGGGCGATCATCATTCTGGCCATCTCCTTGGGATCGGCGGAAAATCCCCATTTGCCCAGCCCCTGCTTTTCAAGTCCCTCAAACAGAAGCTTGTGGAATTTCGTTTCTTTAACAATGGGAAATGTTACCCCAAAAACGGTGTATACACCCGAGGCAACGAAGTACTGCCCGATGCTGATGGCTTTTTCACTCATCCATTCGGGGGCGGCGCCGGCTACGGGTAATTCAGCGATACTTTGCCCCAGACCACCTTCCTTTACCATTGCAGAAGCTGCAATCAGAATCCGGCTGTTGTCCACGCAAGAACCCATGCCCAGGACCGGCGGCATGCCGACGGTCTCACAGACCTCGTGCAATCCGGGTCCTGCAAGAATTGCGGCTTCCGGTGCGGTCAATCCGGCCTTGGCAAGCGAAATTTGGGAACATCCGGTCTGGAGGACCAGTACATCGTTTTTGATTAATTCTTTAACCAGCTCCACATGAACCCAGTCATGTTTTACTCTGGGATTGGTACAGCCGACTACCCCGGCAACTCCCCGGATTCTGCCGTTGATGATATTGTCATTGAGGGGAGTATAAGACGCCCGGAAAGATCCGCCGAGCATGTAATTGATATACTCATGGGAGAATCCATGGACCCCGATATTCTTAATTTTTGGGATTTCTATAGCTGCAGTTCTGTTTTTGAACCGGGAAATTGCCTTGATGACGATTTCATCGGTGCAGGCACTCGGGTTGTGTTCATCGAGTTCGATGTGCTGTGCGCCTTCGATATGACATCTAGGATTGGTGGTGATGAGATGGGTCCCATAACATTCAGCCACTTTGGCCAGTCCCTGTTTGATGCACTGGACATCCACGGTCATAGCATCTACAGCGCCGGTGACCAGCACGGCTTCCGTGGACATAAAATTCCCGGCATGGGGAATTCCGTGACGCGACAGCATTTCCGCACCTGAACAGCACATTCCCACCAAATTGATACCCGCTGCTCCGGCTTCCCGGGCCGCATCAACGAGTGTGGGTTCATTGACCGATACCAGCATGGATTCAAAAAGGTTTGGTTCATGACCATGAACAATAATATTGACATGGTCTTCCTTAAGAACTCCCATATTTACTTCCACGCTGACCGGAGAAGGGGTTCCGAAGAGGATGTCGGATATCTCCGTGGCCACCATGGATCCACCCCAGCCGTCAGCAAGGGCAGTGCGGTTGATCTGTGTCGTAATGTTCTCATAATCCTGATCCACTCCCATGTGAGTCCGATGCATCAGCTCCATAATCTCCCGCATGGCTCCCCTGGGAACAATACCGAGTTTTCGCCAATTCTCCAGTGTTTTTTCAGGAACCCGTTTGGCAAAAGGAATTTCCCCTTCCACCTGGGTATAGGTGCGCTCCAGTTCTTTGTATAGATCCATTGCAATATCAGGAATTTTACGCCCTTCGACTTCAATGCCGATGGAAGATGCAACTTCCTTAAGCTTGTCCGGATCTTTGATTTCATAATCCGTGATATTTCCTTTTATAACTTCACGGAAAAGATCGAGCATGCTCATCCCGTGGTCCGTGTGGGCGGCACTTCCGGAAGCAACCATTCGAGCAAAATTACGAGACATAATTGTATCAATGGTCGCACCGCAAACTCCAACTTTTCCATACGGATCCTTGGAACTCAGCCTGCAGGGCCCCATGGAACAATGTTTGCAACACGCGGAATCCGCACCAATGGGACAGGCTCTCATACCGGCAGCCCGATCAAATGCGGTCTCCACACCGTCTCTTTTGGCTTTTTCCAGCATTTGTGCCGTGGCCTCACAGATGGTCACATCCCTCGGGTTAATCTCTTTTTTCTTGGATAAAACTTTCTTATTTTCCATTTATCTGCCTCCCTTCTTGGAAAGATTTTTGATTTGGATATTGTTTGGAGCGTTGACAATCACATCATTATCAATAATAATTACTTTTAATAATAAATACCACAATGTATATTGTCAAGACTAATAATAATTTTAATTTATTTTATTTAATCTTAAGAGAATTAATATTATCTAATCAAAACGAAATATTACAAAACCCAAAGTAACTATTCCGAATTTTTTATATGAAATTGACTACACTTAATTCGAGTAATATTTTTAAAGTGACGATTGTAAAATAAATCTAAGTATGCTTAAATGCATTTCCATAAAAATATCGTAAATGGTTTGTCATATCATTGACTAATTGTTTAAAATTATTTCTTTGAGTACATTAAGCTATTTTGAAATTCTTATAAAGTGGGGTTGTGGGCTCGATAATTTATTGAAAAGTTACAGCACCTGTGAGGAAAAATTTTGCTTCAGGAAAAAAATCGCAGGATTACCAAACAGCGCCAGGTGATTCTGGAAGAGTTGCGAAAGCTAAATACGCACCCCAGTGCAGATGAAATTTATAAAGTCGTACGCCGTCGCCTTCCACGAATCAGCCTGGGTACGGTTTACCGAAATCTGGAAATACTTGCCCAAATGGGAGAAATCCAGAAACTGGAACTTAGCGGATCTCTGAAGCGCTATGATTGGGATACAAACAAACATTACCATATCCGCTGTGTACGCTGTAACCGGGTGGACGATGCTCCGATTGCGCCGTTGAACCAACTCGAAGATGAGCTTTATGAGGCAACGGTTTTTGAAATAATCGGACACAACCTTGAATTTACCGGTCTTTGTCCTGAATGCTCAAAAAAAATCAAAAATACAATTGACCACTAAAAAATTTTCTATTACACCACATAACTCATGACAAACTTATGTATCATGCCTTAAATATGAAACGTTCTTTTAACCTGAGTTGAGCGATTTTTTGGGAAGAGATGTGCTGAGATCTTGATGCATAAGGGTTCGCGAAAACCGTCCCGAAAAGACATCGGGATGGATATGTCGAGGATTTTCGCGGATCCTTGATGCGCAAGAGATCGGTGCAGATCGAGGAAAAAATTGCTCAATTTAGGTTTAATAAGAAAAAGATTAATAAGTCAAACAGAACAAAATTTATTGGATTGGTATACTTTTCAGGGCGGCTGTGGAATAATGCGGACCGCAAGCGATGATTACAGAAGATGATTAACTGAAAGGAGGATTTAATGGCAGTAATTACCATCAGCAAAGCATTTGGAACCGAGAGTGAAAAGGTGGCGTCCCAGGCAGCCCAAAGACTCGGATACGAGTATATCGGCGATCATTTAATTGCCGAAATTGCCAAAAAACTTCATGTGTCTGAAAGCGAAGCAGAAATGTTTCGCAAGACCTCCCAGTCTCGAATCCTTCGTTTTGTCGATCGTTACACCTGTTCTCTTGTTCAAAAGGTTGTTGACCGTGAGCATGGTTGTCTGGATGACAAGAATTATTATGAAACCACAAAAAAACTGGTTCAGAATGTATATGAAGCGGGTAATGCTATCATTCTTGGATGGGGCGGCCAGTGTATTTTACGAGGCAAACCCAATACCCTCCATGTTCGTCTGACCAAGGATGAGGAAATAAAAATCAAGGAGGTTATGCAAAACAGAAACCTGGAGCATAAAGCTGCAAAGGCATTCATCGAAAGAGAAGAAGGCGATTTAAAGGCTTACATCAAGCATTACTTCAATGAAGACTGGAACGCAGCACACCTTTATGATCTGATTATCGATATGGGTAAAACCCCGGTTGAAAAGGCCGTTGATTTAATCTGTGATAACCTAAAACATAAGGCGCAATAATTATAACTAATTGACCCGCCTTTATTAAAAGGAGAAAGGCCGCCATAACGCTTGATTGCCAAATGGAAAACACCCCGTCTTCAACATGCCGCTGGACAGACCGACATGAGGTCTGTTCAGCCCTTGGGGAATAAGAAATTATGCCGCTAAATTCCAGCACGTATATAGCATTTACCCGGCAACTCATTGCCGATCAAATTTTAAGACCCTTCCAGAGATTTTTCAGAAAACAAGTTGCAAGCAGCGTGTTACTTCTTGCAGCTACGGTTCTTGCCCTGATTTGGGCCAATTCCAATATCTCCGAAACTTATCACAGCTTCTGGCACACCAAAATTTCTTTGGATTTCGGTGAGTTTCATATCAGCAAATCATTGGTCCACTGGATAAATGACGGTCTAATGGCCCTATTTTTTTTTACTGTGGGTCTGGAAATCAAGCGCGAGCTTCTGGTGGGAGAACTGGCATCACCTAAAAAGGCCTTGTTGCCGGTGATCGCCGCTCTGGGGGGTATGTTGGTTCCCGGCCTTATCTATATTGCCTTTAACTTGGGTTCCTCAAACTTAGACGGGTGGGGTATCCCCATGGCCACAGACATTGCCTTTGCTTTAGGCGCCGTCGCCATATTCGGTCATAAACTACCTGTAAACCTGCGAATATTTCTTGCTGCTTTTGCCATTGCAGATGACCTGGGTGCGGTATTGGTTATCGCCATATTCTATACCAAAGAAATTGTTTGGTTTTATGTCTTTGTCTGCGTCATGCTTACTTTTTGCCTTGCCATGGCGAATCTCCTTTGGATCAGACGGACACTGGTCTATGCCGCTTTGGGACTCGCCATATGGTTTTTTGTATTGGGCTCGGGAATTCATCCGACAGTGGCAGGGGTCGTTGTTTCCCTGTTCATTCCGGCCCGTGGCAGGTATGATACCGATCGTTTTTTGCAGAATGTAGATCAAATAATGGCAAAATTCAAGTGCGAGGACCAGAGCTGTGGATACTCAATTCTTCTTAATCAAGAACATATGCATGCCGTACAGGCCCTGGAATTGGCCTGCCATGACGTGGAAACACCGTTGCAGCGACTGATGCACGTTTTACACCCATGGGTTGCGTTTACGATTTTACCTTTTTTTGCCCTGAGTAACACGGGCCTGAATTTTCATGGCGTTAATTTTTCAGAAGTGGCCGTACACACGGTAAGCTTGGGCATTTTTTTCGGACTGGTATTTGGAAAGCCATTGGGAGTAATGCTTTTTTCTTTTATAGCGGTAAAAAGCGGAATGGGCTCCTTGCCCAAAGATGTCAGATGGTTACATATTCTTGGAAGTGCGATGCTCGGAGGAATCGGTTTTACCATGTCCCTGTTTATTGCCGATCTTTCATTCTCATCTGTTGCCATGCTCAACTATGCCAAGATGGCCATTCTGTCGGCATCTGTACTATCAGCCATAATTGGGATCACTTTTCTCGGCTTTGTCAGCACCATAACTCCAGGTAAAAGGTTGACATCACCGGATGAACCGAACTAGTGTCCATCCAGAAATGGTCTTTTTGCATGCCCAGTTAAATCCGTATTTAATATTTAACCGGGGCCCAATAGACACGTGTATTCTTTAAAAATTGCGTGTTCTTGCGTTCCGAAAGCTATCCATGGGGATACCAGAACTTGAAAAGATACTTTTCTTCGCCTACCTTTACCAGACAAATCACACCGTACCTGCCTGTTTTCTTAACTGAAAAGTTGGCGGCAAAAATACCATTATAGTTTTTCAGGCTATTTGTTTGTTCCTTGCCATCGGGTTTGATTATTTTCACCTTTCCTATAGCGTCTTTAATCGAATGATTCATGGAATCATGAAACAATTTTACCATAACGTGATGGGTGTCGCCGTTTGGATCTTTCATGTTCATACTTGCCAGACTCATAATTTGGAACTCTGCCCGGATATTTTTTTCGATCATTGTGTGTTTAAATGTACCGGCCGGGTATGTTTTTTCCAGGGCCTTTGACGCGGGTTTTGCCCCTGAGCCGTGATTTTTGTGGGGAGCTTCTGTAGCTGTCAAACTCGTCCAACCCCAACTCAAGGCCAGTAACGTTGTTAATAAAGCAATTGTTTTTTTCATGATAACATCTCCTTTTTGTCTTTTATTCATCTGTCTTTTGGACAGAATAATCCTTCGGTAAATTCCATTCCTTCCACAGCCCGTAGATCGCCGGTACCACAATGAGCGTCAAAATAGTTGCGCTGACCATGCCGCCGACCATGGGAGCGGCAATGCGCTTCATCACTTGGGATCCGGTGCCATGGCTCCACATAATTGGCATCAGTCCGGCCATAATGGCCACAACCGTCATCATTTTTGGACGTACCCTTAGCGCCGCCCCCTCTTCAATGGCTTCTTGGAGATGCTGCTTGCTGAACGTCTCACCGTATCGGGATTTATATTTGCGATAGGCGATATCCAGGTATATTAACATCACGACCCCGGTTTCCGCTGCAACGCCGGCCAGGGCGATAAAGCCTACTCCCACCGCAACACTCATGTTGTAATCCAAAATATACATCAGCCACAGCCCTCCGGTTAGCGAAAAGGGCACACTCAGCATGATGATAAGGCTCTCGGCAACGTTCTTGAAGTTGAAGTAGAGCAGCAGAAAAATAATGACCAGGGTCATCGGCACCACGACCATCAGCCGTTTCTGAGCTCGGACCATGTATTCGTATTGACCGCTCCAGATCATACTGTATCCGGGCGGTATTTTTATTTTCTCATGGACAACCTGCTGTGCTCTTTTGACGTAAGTTCCCACATCGATGTTTGTAATATCGATATAGATCCAGGCGGTATTCCGTGCGTTCTCACTTTTGATGACCGGCGGACCCTTGACGATCCGAATATCGGCAAGATGTGTAATGGGGATCTGGGCACCACTGGACGTAGGGATTAGAATTCTTCGAAGTTTTTCAGGGGTATCCCGCAACTCCGAACCATAGCGCAGGTTCACCGGATAACGTTCCAATCCTTCGACGGTTTGCGTAATATTCATTCCACCGACAGCGGTCATAATAATGTCCTGGACATCGCCTACGGTCAGGCCGAAACGTGCAGCCTCTTTGCGTTTGATCCGAAAATCCAGAAAATTACCACCGGTGACCCTTTCAGAGTAAACGCTCAGAGTGCCGGGCACCTGTCGCATTACCGCTTCGATTTTTTCTCCCAGATCACTGAGCACCTGCAGGTCTTCACCCATGAGTTTGATCCCAACCGGTGTCTTAATTCCGGTAGAAAGCATATCGATTCGTGTTTTGATGGGCATGGTCCAGGCATTGGTCAAACCCGGAAATTGGATGGCTTTATCGAGTTCACTTACGAGCTTTTCCATGGTCATTCCTTCACGCCACTCGGACTCGGGTTTTAGCATAATGGTCGTCTCGATCATGGAAAGCGGTGCCGGGTCGGTGGCCGTCTCGGCCCGGCCGATTTTGCCGAATACGTGGTGAACTTCGGGAAAGGTGGCAATAATACGGTCGGTTTGCTGCAGAAGTTCTTTGGCTTTGGTTATCGAAATACCCGGCAGCGTAGTGGGCATATAGAGCAGGTCACCTTCATTTAACGGCGGCATAAATTCTGAGCCGATGCGCTTCCAGGGAATATAAGTCACTACCAAGACCACTACAGCCAACAGAACCACCAGAATTTTGGCTTTCAGTACCAGCTTGATAACGGGATGATAGATCCAAATCAGAAAGCGGTTTACCGGATTTTTTTCCTCGGGTCTTATCTTACCACGAATCATATAACCCATCAGAACCGGAACAATGGTCACGGACAGCAGCGAAGAAGCGACCATGGCGTAAGTCTTGGTAAACGCCAGGGGTCTGAAAAGTCGTCCCTCCTGGGCTTCCAGCATGAAAACCGGTAAAAAGCTAATAGCGATGATTAACAGCGAAAAGAACAGAGACGGTCCCACCTCCTTGGCGGCGTCTGCTATTAAATCCCAGTGGGGTTTTTTCCCGTCATCGTGTTCGATGTGCTTGTGGGCGTTTTCGATCATTACGATGGCTGCGTCCACCATGGCACCGACGGCAATGGCAATTCCTCCCAGACTCATAATGTTAGCGTTGATTCCCTGCCGTTCCATGATGATAAAACTGATGAGTACGGCGACCGGTAAAGTAAAAATTCCCACAAATGCACTGCGAAAATGGAGCAGAAAAATAATACAGACCAATGCCACAATAATACTCTCTTCGATGAGGGTCCGTTTCAGATTGTCCACGGCACGCAGAATAAGACTTGAGCGGTCATAGACGCTTTTCAGATGAACCCCTTCGGGCAGTCCGGATTTGAGCTGTTCCAGGCGTTTTTTGACATTTTTGATAACTTCCAGGGCATTTTCACCATACCGCATCACCACAATACCACCCACGGTTTCGCCGGTACCGTTATCGTCCGCAATTCCTCTCCGGAGCTCCGGACCGATATCGATGGTGGCAATATTCCTCAGCAGGATGGGCGTCCCCCGCTGGTCGACTCCGAGGGGAATGTTCTTGAGGTCATCAGTGCTCTTGATATAGCCCAGTCCTCGAACCATAAACTCGGTTTCTCCCATCTCCACCAGTTTGCCGCCCACATCATTATTACTGCGCTGAACGGCCATTTTGACTTTTTGGAGGGGAATGTTGTATGCGATCAGTTTGTTGGGATCAACAACCACCTGATACTGCTTTACATATCCACCAATGGATGCGACCTCGGCCACTCCGGAAACGCTGGCAAGTTCATAGCGCAAAAACCAATCCTGAATAGAGCGGAGCTGGGCCAGATCATGCCGATCACTTTCCAGTGTGTATTCGTAAACCCATCCCACACCGGTAGCATCCGGCCCCAGGGAAGGGGTTACCCCTTGCGGAAGGCGTCCGGAAACATAGTTCAGATACTCCATAACGCGGCTGCGGGCCCAATACAGGTCGGTACCGTCTTCAAAAATGATATAAACAAACGAAATACCAAAAAATGAATAGCCGCGAACCACTCTGGCGAATGGGACTGAAAGCATGGCCGTTGTGAGGGGATAGGTGACCTGGTCTTCCACGACCTGGGGGGCCTGGCCCGGATACTCTGTCAAAATGATCACTTGTACATCAGAGAGATCCGGTATGGCATCCAGGGGCGTTTTCAACATTGCATGGATGCCGGCCGCAATCACAAACACGGTCATCAGGATGACAAGAAATTTGTTTTTTATGGATAACTCTATGATTTTTTCTATCATTTCAGGCCTCTTTTTCAGGTCTTCCAATCTGTAAAAAACATTTTGAGTATGTCAATATCCTTGTATGAACTACTTTTGATGCGTTTTCGAAGTTTCAGTCATTTCGTCCATCTTCATATCTGATATGTCGAGATCGTCCGCTTCCATCTTCATGGGTTCAGTAGACGCCGGAGTTGAACTTTGCTGCCGAACTTCCAGCATTTTTTGAATGGCCTCGCGCAAACGGCTTTCCGAATCGAGCATGAACTGGGCGGAAATCACAATCTGTTCATTTTCTTTAAGGCCTTCTAATACCTGAAACTCGTTATCATTTCCTTCTGCCCCGAGCTTGACCTCACGGGGCTGGAATTTGCCCTTGCCAAGCGCCACAAAAACAACCTTTCGAACGCCGCTGTCAATGACCGCTTCCTGGGGGATGACCAGGCTATCTTTAGCAACGGCAGACTCCAGATTCACATTGGCGTACATATTCGGTTTTAGCTGAAAATCGGGATTGGGAAATTCCAATCTGAGCCTGGCCGTTCGGGTTTTTGCCGTAAGAAACGGATAAACGTAGAGGACTTTACCGGCAAAGATCTTGCCCGGAATGTAGGAAAGCTCCATCTTAGCGGGCATTCCATTTCGAATCCAGGGAAGTTCGTACTCATAAATGTCCACATCCACCCACACCTTTGAAAGATCAGCGATTTCATACTGGTGCTCGCCCGCTTTTACATAGTGACCTTGAAAGGCATTCTTATTGATGACCACGCCCCTTGCCGGAGAATAGATGGTTAGAGTCTTTTGGACGTTGCCCGTATTTTCAATTTTCTTTATTTGCTTGTCGCTCAGGTCCCAGTACTTCAGTCGGGTATAGGAGGCATTTAACAAGCGCTGAGCACCTTCACGGATGCTGGCGTAAGGACTTTCTTTTAGACTTTTGTTATGCTCCAAGGCCAGAAGATATTCCTCCTGGGCCGTTACCAGTTCAGGGCTATAAATATCAAAAAGCGATTGATCTTTTTTCACCGCTTCACCGACAAAATTCACATACAGTTTTTCGATCCAGCCGTTGAACTTGGTATTGACCGTATAGATACGTCTTTCATCGTAGGTAATGTTGCCAAACGTTCGGATATGTTTGACCAGGGGTTTGCGTTTTACGCGTGCCAGACGAACGCCCATATTTTGAATGGTCACCGGATCGATGCGGATGGTTGAAGCCGGTTCTTTGTCTTCGCCTTCTTCCTCGTAAACCGGCACCAGGTCCATTCCCATGGGAGATTTCCCCGGCTGGTTTCGGATGTACGTCGGATCCATGGGGGCGGCCCAGTATTTGACCTTTTTACCGGTTTTGGGATCTATCATTCCCGCTTTTAGTCCCTTTTCCGAAGCCAGTGCTTGTGTAACCGTTAGTTTCGGTTCGCCGGTGTGATTCATGTCAAAACCCGTCCAGGTGATCAGTACTGCCAACACACCGATTAAGCCAAGGGTTGTTAAAAATTTCGATCTTTTTATAAATCGTTTCATGATGTTTTTTCCTTCTGCAAATGAGATATATTATCACCAAGATTCTGAGACAAAAGCGGTGCGCCCAGAAGCTCTTCAAGTTCTGCTCGCTTTTTATAGAGACTGAACAGATAATTTTCTGACTGAAGTTCGAAGCGGAGCAACCGAATTTGGGCATTGATCATGGTGTTGAAGTTTACCTTGCCAACCTCATAGGCGGTTAAAGAAGACCGGGCCCACTGCTCTGCCTGGACGATCAGGGCATCCGTAATTAGCCGGTAGTTCTTCCGGATGTTTCGGATATCGGTTACCAGAGTGTCTATTTTATAAGGAAGACCGTTTGCTAAATTTTGATAAGACTGTAAGGCGGCCTGATGACTCAATTTGGTTGCTTCCAGTTTTTTGTCCTGCCGGGTTTTCTTCCAGAGGGGAATATTCATTACAACAGAGGTTGAAACAAAGTCCGGTAAATCCCGGCCGTTAAAGTCTTCTTCCCGTTGGCCATAAGCCACTTTGAAATCCATATCCGGCCAATAGTTTTTTCGTGCCAGCTCGATCCCCACGCCGGCCAACTCGATTTCAGCCTGTTTAACCTTGAGCCAGGGATTCATCGCCAATGCTCGGGTTTGCAATTCCTCCATTTCCAGTACCGGATCAGGATATGGCAAGCTTTCAGGCGGTTTTACCGGTATGAAACTCCCCCGATTAAGCAGGCTGTTGATCCGATCTTCCAGTGTGCGGCGCTTTTTTCCCAAAGTGATCTGTTCATCCAAAAGTTTGCTCAGTTCCACTTGGGCTTGCAAAACATCTTGTTGGAGACCTTGACCCGCTGCGTATCTCGTCTCTGATACCCTGAGTAGCTGGGTCAACATTTTAATTAGTCTTTCATTGGTTTTCTGACCGCTGGTAACAAAACCCAGTTCATAATACGCCGTCGCTATTTCCCGGGCAAGTTCCAGCCGTTTTGCCTTTAGGATCGCTTCTTGACGAATCGCTTTCATTGCAGCCTGTTGGGACCGGAGGCTTAATTTGCCGAACCACGGTATTTTCTGAGCGATGAAAATCTGCTTCTGAGTCATTGGCTCCTGATCAAATCTGAAGTTGTCGGTTGGGATATTCAGTAAAGCGATGCCAATGCGAGGATCATTCAAGGAGCCCGCGAATGAGATTTCTTCTCTAAGGCTTTTCACCTGGGATTCCAGGCTCTTGATATCCTGGTTATTAGCCAAACCTTCTTCAATAAGTATGCCCAGCGGTTGTGGCGCCCAGATGGAAGTGTCAGCCGCTGATCCGTTAGGAGCAATGAAAGCAACCAATGCCGCTACCGATGTTAACCATATTAATTTGAGCAAAAACTGCTTCATATCGTGCCTCCTATCGACATTGGTCCAGGTTTCTTTAGTCCGCATTGCAGCCTCATTTGGCTATGATTCTTGGAGCAGCGACGGAAAAGCGCCCTGAAATGTCTGAGTCCCAGGCCAAGTGAGGTTGAGTTTTCAGGGCGCCCGGAGCAAGCCTTAGATTCATGCAAATGGGATGCACGCCGGATCAAAGAAATCCGGGCGGTGTCGAGTAATTTAACGTCACGTAAGTTCTACAAATTCTTGAGAATACATGCTTTTTAATGGGAACCTATTTATACCATCAGAATGGAAAAGTGGAATGCTGGAATATTGGGGGTAAGGGCGGAAATAAACCATTTTAATTGTAAAAAACTCCTTTCCTACAACTTCGTTCAGGACAAGCTTACCCATCAATTTTACCCAGCCTGTCGAAGCGAAGCGTAAATCCCGTTATCGGGGCCCCGCTGTGCCCTGTGAAATTTGCAATAGCAACAGCGAAGCGCATTTCACTTGGGTAGCTCCCCGTGAAAGTACCGGGACAGGCCGGAAGATGGTACCGGGGTGAAACTTTTTTCTATTTCACCGGGACTATTATTCCAATTATTCAAAAAGCTTTTTGTATCCACTATATCCTTCTTTGTCTAAATCTTCTTTTGGTATAAACCGGAGGGCTGCAGAGTTTATGCAAAAACGAAGTCCTGTGGGTTCAGGTCCGTCCGGGAAGACATGCCCAAGGTGGGAATCTGCGTATTTACTTCTAACTTCGGTTCTTACCATAAAAAGACCTTTGTCTTCCCTCTCGATAATATGATCCGGTTCGAGGGGTTTTATAAAACTTGGCCAACCTGTTCCGGAATCGTATTTGTCAAGAGAGCTGAAAAGAGGTTCACCGGAAACGATATCAACATAAATCCCATCTTTTTTATTATTCCAATATTCATTATCAAAAGGCCGTTCTGTACCATTGTTCTGGGTTACCTTATATTGCAAAGGTGTTAATTTTTGTTTTAATTCTGCTTCACTCAACTTTTTAAATTTCTGATGATGATCTTTTTGACTTTCACTTTGCATCTCATCCTTCCATATTTTTTTTAGATATCGATCACGGCCGGAATTGAATCTGTAATATTTATAACGAATGGGATTGTTCTTATAGTAATTCTGATGATAATTTTCGGCTTTATAAAATTTTGAGGCTTTCAAAATTTTTGTTGTAATTGGCTTTTCATATCTTCCGGATTTTTCTAATTTGTCTTTAGATTTTTCAGCTAACGCTCTCTGTTCCTCACTATGATAAAAAATCACGGTTGTATATTGCATTCCTCTATCAACAAATTGTCCCCCGAGATCTGTCGGATCGATCTGTCTCCAGAACACATCAAGAAGTTCTGAATACGTTATTTTAGACCGATCGTAAGTGATCTGAACGGCTTCCAAATGACCGGTTCCTCCGGATGAGACCTCTTTGTATGTCGGGTTTTCCTTACGACCACCGGTATATCCGGAAACAACATCTATAACCCCTTCAAGCTTTTCAAAAGGATGTTCCATACACCAAAAACACCCTCCGGCAAACGTCGCTTTGGAATAATTGTTTTGAGAAAATGACCGTATGGGTAACAGTACCAAGAAAAAGAATATGCACAAAATTAAAATATTTTTTTCAATCATATCTTTATTTCCTTAAAAAGAAAAACCTCAAATTTACTTCATGAACTTAGGTTATCGTAACATCTCAATAAGTTCTTATTTATGAGACAATCAAATGACCCGCCTACTGATAATAAAATGTAAATTATAAAAAATATATAATACCACTTTGTGGCCCTGTCAATTTTTTAGAAAATCTTTGAAATTCTGTCACATTGTGGTATGATAAGAAAAAAACAAACAGCGAGGGGGTGACTGGATAAAAGGAATCGGCCGAAGTCAGAGGCCGTTTAGGAAAAACCCAAAAATAAATATCACAGTTGCTCGGTATTTCTTTAAAAGCCATAAAAAGCACTGAGCAGGGATGGAGGAATATTTTCCTGTATATTGAAAGACACAGATACTATTCCTTCTTGTCATGAAGAATACCACACACTCTATTCTTCGGCTATTACAACCCAACGTTTTAGATTATAATGGACTTATCATCCCCCCCACGGCATTTTGGAATAGACGTCTGTAAGCTTATCCCGATATTCCCTGAAAAAAATTTCGTGACTTTTTTCCCAACCTGATAGCATACGAAGTGCGTCTTTGGCTTTTCCTTCCGTTAAATCGGCCATTTTTCCATAAAACTCGCTCAAATCTTTTTCTATTAGCCATGCGGTGTTAAAAACGGTCACATCCGGAATCATGGATTCATCAATACACTTTTGTAAAAACTCAGATTTGGACCGCTCGTCAAAATAGTTGGTGGGCTCCAGAACTATTTCCTTAATCTTTTCAGGTTCAATATCGGATCCTTCCCTGAGATCTTTCAGGATAAGACTGATGAATTCAATATGCTTTGCTTCTTCCTCGATCAGACGTTTAAATGCTGAAACCGCCGCACCGACTCCCATTCGCTGGAGAGAGACTTCAAAAAAGCTCTTTCCGGTTTCCTCCTGATTCAGAGCATACTCAAAAATTTTAATCAACTTTTCATTGGGAACCATTGTTACCTCCTTTTTTCTTTCTTATAAAAAATGGTGATGGTATTTTATCACCCCATTGTCTGGCAAGATCCATAGCTTTTTAATTGGCTCCATGGAGTGGATTACATCACATCTTTGTCACTTTCTTCTATGGCTTTATCTATTTCAGCCTTCAATTTGGGGGGCAATCCGGGAATGTCCACGCTCAAGAAACCCCGAACAATGGTGGAAGTCGCCTCATCTTCGGTAAGACCCCGAGACATCAAATAGGTGATTTCTTCCTGGGCAATCTTGCCTATGGCAGCTTCATGAGACATTTCAACACCGTCAACAAGTCCCTCCAATTCCGGAATGGCATGGATATGGCCGCCATTCAGAATCAGTCCGCGGCACTCCAGATGGGCTTTGATCTCCGGCACCTCCCCGATCAAATGCCCCCTGGCAATAATTTTTCCGCCGTTACTGATGGCTCGGGCCACAATTTCTGCCCGGTTACCCGGGTGCTTGAGAAATATTCTGCCGCCCAAATCATATTCGGAACCCGGACTTCCGACAATAATACTATAGAACCGTGCAACAGCATCTCTGCCCACCAAATGAGTTGTCGGGTACATTTGCAAGGAACGGACAGGTTTCATACATATATAATTGTTTATAAAAAGCCCGCCTTCTTCTACTTGTGCCACCGAGCGGGGACGTACTACCATCTCCTCTGCCCAATTATGGATCATGGTAAAAGACAGTTTGGCATTCTTCTTTACAAAAAATTCCGAGATCCCTACGTGAGCCCCTCTTTTCAGATGGGGCGATGTGGCACAGCCCGTAATGATATGAAGCTCGGAATCTTCTTCGGCGATGATGAGGTTATGTACATTTTGCTGCAATCCATCCTTGTCCAGATAAAGACAGGCCTGAATAGGATAAATGGATTTGCTTCCCGGCAGCGCCCGGATGACATAGCCGTCATGCAAGCCGAGTTCTGCTGCAGCCGTATATTTGTCTGTATCCACAGCCACCAGCTTCCAGTAATAATCTTTTATCCAATCATATTGCTCCAAGGCTTTTTTAATGGGGGTGACTTCAATGCCTTCCTGCCGGGTATGACAATGGATAACGGATGTGTCCTTCTGGAAATAGGTGCCTCCTCTTTCTTTTTCAGTGACATCCAGCCCAGCCATAATGAGCTGCTTTTGCTCTTCTTGAGGCAGGTCACAAAGATCTTCTTCTGCCAAATAAGAATGAGGTACCGGCGCTTGATCAAATTCATCCAGGTTTATATCCGGGCCGATTGCTCCCTTTTTATCTTTTGCCTTTTTCGCTTTCTCCCTTAATTGGTCTTTAGTATACATCGTACACACTCCTCATATCCGGATTCTTCAATGCAGTCTAAAATCTCTCTGGGGTTATTTGTACAGCTTAATATCCCATCATAAAGAACCTGTCCCTTATCAGCCGCCACATACTCCAAAATATACCCCGTGTGTGTAATGATCAGCCCCATTTTTGTTCGTTCAAGCTTGGCCTGCATTCTTGTTTTATTTTCTACGGTTAAACGGTCTTTCTGTAGCAGAGAAGCAATTGTCTTACCCACCAAAGAAATATTTTCCATATCAACTCCCGACTCAGGCTCATCGAAAAGCATCAACTCGGGGTTTTGAGCCATCAATTGAAGCAATTCAGAGCGTTTGATTTCTCCCCCTGAAAATCCGGCATTTACATCTCTGTCTAAAAATTGCTCAAAATTAACCTGCTTGGCCAGGTCATTTTCATCCACCTCGTGTTCTGCGCATAGTTTTACCATCTGGCGGGTCTTTAATCCATTGATAGTGGGGGGACGCTGGTAAGACATCCCGATGCCCATTCGAGCCCGTTCGTTTATGGACATATGAGTGATATCTTTCCCTTTGAAAATTATCTTTCCGGCTACTACTTTGTATTGCGGATACCCCATAATGGTCATTAATAAGGATGTTTTTCCCGATCCGTTTGGACCAAATAAGACATGGGTTTCACCCGGGTGGATTTCCAGATCGATGTGTTTCAAAATTTCCTTGTCCTCGAGCGTAACTTGCAAGTCATCGATTTTTAACATATCTTTTCTCCTGAGGGCTCACTCAAAAAAAAACTTCATATTTTGGATGCCGATGCCTCCCGGCTGGCTCCGTATTGATATTCCAAAATATCATTCGGGTTCAGACTAAATTATTCACGGCATCCATTATGGCCTCATAGTCAGGTTCTTCAGTGATTTCCTTGACCATCTGAATATATCGGATGATGCCTTCACGATCCACGACAAAGACACACCTGGCCAGTAAGCGGAGTTCTTTGATTAAAACTCCATAAGCGGTCCCAAAAGATGCGTTGCGGTGATCGGACAGCGTAACGACTTTATCCACACCGGCTGCTCCGCACCACCGCTTTTGGGCAAAAGGCAGATCCATGCTGATGGTGAGTATCTGAACGTCTGCATTCAATTTTCCCGCCTCCTGGTTAAATTTTCGGGTTTCCATGTCACACACAGGTGTGTCTAAAGAAGGCACTGAAGAAATAACGCAGACCTTTCCCCGAAACGATGAAAGCTTGACCGGCGAAAGATCATTGTCAAGAACTTCAAAATCAGGAGCGGAATCTCCTACCTTAACTTCTTTTCCAATAAGAGTTAAGGGATTGCCTTTCATTGTAATTATCCCAGTACGTTCTTCCATGTTGTCTCCTTTCTTTTAATGTAATATTTCAGAATAAATTTTATTTGGAATCACAGCTTCACAAAGAAGCTGACTTAGCCGTTCACTTAAAAACATGATGGACTCAATATCCAGATGATCGGTAATGGTTTCATCAAACAATAATTTTATTTCAGTCTCAAAAGCGTCAATTTTATCTTCATCCCAGAACATAAGCATTACAGGAATTCGAGGAAGTGGTCTGAATAGAAGCGCCAGATCGGCCGACTTGATCACGTCGGTCATATCCAATCCGCCAAGTTGCTTGCCTGCAGCAAGCAATTCATCAGGTTTGCCTGTAAATCTTTCTATTAGCGGTGCCTCAACATGTTCAACCATGGATTTTATTTTTGAGACAGTATTGGGAAACTCGACCAGGCCTTTCCATTTTTGGGAAGAATATCTCTGTAAAGATCTACGACAGATAATGGCATAATATATTTCTCCTCTTTGAGATTTTTTATAGCTACAGCTCTTTTTTAAAAAACTAAAGTACAAAAAGCAATATATGTGCCACCATATTTTTGCTGAGAGTAAAGGTTGTTTGTGGGAATCATCCCCTTGATTTTCATGAATATATGTAAACTTATCCCTGCTATTAAACCTTTGAGCAGTTTATGTGCATTTGAATAAAGGGATTGGAATATGTCTAATGAGACATTTGTGTTTCAAGCTTAATTCTGAAACATATGAGCGCACCATTAAAGCCGTATCCATACATCATTGGGTTGTATTGCCGGTGTATTAAGAGAATAGAACTTACACGCTGTATGATTTGGCATGGCTTTTGCTTTTGTGAAGCATTTAAAAATCTTTTCAGACTAATGAAAATATAAATTAGGACTCAGGAGCTTTACCCCGATTAGAATGACGGGATAGAAGCAATTTCGAAACGTTTCAATAGGGTGATAAAAATGAAAGAAACTATTTTGATTTTACTTGCAGCACTGCTTGTAACCATTTTTCTCAAGATTTTTGTATTCAGTAAAAGAAGAGACCGAGACAATGTCACTCATTATGTTTGTGACAAATGTGGAGATCTTGATTGCATCTGTCACCGTGTTAATAATAAATCAGATTCATGACCAATTGATTTTTGGGGATAATAATGAAAAAACATGATGTTATTAATTTCAGGCCTTATCCATTCATGGTTGGTCAAAAATTGCACATAGAGGGCGGGCCGCGGAATGGTGATTGGGAAGTAATCGGTGTAAGTAATCGCAAGGTTAAACTCCGCTGTCCGGTTTCATTACGTGAGTTTGAATGGAACCGTTTTTGCTACTTTGTTGAAGAGCGTTCAGGGGTTGTTTGGCCTCAAGGAAAAGAATAACAGTCCTTCCCCCAGAATTAGCGATAAGCCGAAGAACTTGCGATAACGGCATAATTCATCTCACTCAATTGTAATCGCCCTTTCAGAAGAAAGAAAAAAAGCCTTCATCGCCCCTTTCAACACAGTTCATTTAAGACCAAGACACCGCTGAATGGGTTAACGCACATATTGTTCTTGCAGAAGTCGTGATAACTCTTTCACAACTCTAAAAGCCTTTTCAACGGTTTTTTCTCCGTCGGGATTTACAAGACAGCACGTGGCCGGGGAAATCAAGCTTCTCGATATTATAAATTCCCTGTCTATCCCTTTATCAGCCAGGAAATTCCATACTTCTATCAGTCTTGCTTCCAGGGTATTTATATTTTCAGCTTCAAAAGGTTCAAAATTTGTCGGCACAATACCCCATACAATTACGCCGCCGCGATCAAGGAATCTTTTTATTGCTTCCGAATATGATGAAAATATTTCTCCATTCTGATAAATATCAAGGGAAAGAATATCAAGATCAAGACCCAGAAGAAAATCCCAATCAGGATTTCCGCATAAATGGACACCTCTCGGCCTTTGTATCATGGCAAAAAACTGTTCCATTTCGTTTTTGGCTTTCGTGCTGTCGTAGCCTGAAAGAGCGCTGAACAGAAATTGCAAGCCGGGTTCATCAACAAACATAAACGCATTGGGATTCATCTGTTTAAGCCGGTCGAGCTGAACATTTATGCGCCGTGACATAAATTCGAACATAAAAGGCCGTATGGTGTCATCAAAAAGAATCGGCCTCTTATCCTGGTCAAGCACATTTAAGCCAAAACTTATGGGGCCTTCCAGCTGGCCTCTTATGGCGGGCCTGTCGGAGAGGTCCATTTCAAGAAAACGATGATAAACCACCGAATACTCCTTGCTGATATCAAAGTATTCGGGTTCATCAAAATGAGCCATGGTTTCTTCAAATTCAATGATGAATTTTTCCATTGAAAAACGAAGGGTCCGATTTTTCATGTCCAGTAAAATGCCGGGAAAATGTTCGGCCGCCTGAACATACATGTCTTCAGTGTAGCTGACATGAGGAAGCTGCGGCCAGAATGGAATGTCCACGGTAAGAGCCAGATCGAGCGCCCTGTCCGTATCTTTATGGGGCATTACCGCCATTGCCGTAGTTTGAAGATTTCCGGGAATTGTCATAACACGATTGCCTCATCACTTAACTGTTTGTTAAAAAAAATAGTACAATAAACGTGCCAAGCTTAAGAATGAAACCATTATAATATTTTTCCCATTTTGTTTACGATCATTTAGGGTAAAATTTTATTACGTAGTTGGCATAAACTTTGCGATATTAAGGTTGTCAATGAATTATTACGAATTCATTAAAACAAATGAATGGCAATACCATAGTATGCGATTTCACATTAAATGACATAGTTGAAATAGCTGAACAGCTTGAAAGTAACAGAGCCAGGCTTTACAAAACAGCGGCTAAAAATGTTTCCCATTCTTTGGCCAAAGAGCTTATTTCTATTCATGAATATTTTCCATTCCTGTCTCATGATACAATTATGTATCATAAATAATTACGGGACGCTTTTTAATTTCATCTTACGTGAAATGGACTTACTCTATGGAAAGATTTTGGAATGCTCTGTATTTTTGTATGGTTATTTGAACCCAAAATCGAGCGATTTTTTACTCGGTTTGCATAGATCTCTTGCGCATCAAGGATCCGCGAAAATCCTCGGAATTTCCACCCCGATGTCTTTTCGGAACGGTTTTCGCGACCCTTGTGTTTCAAGATCTTTGGAACATCTCTTCGCTTAAAAATGTAACAATCTTATTTTTCAAACTATTATGTAAATATCAGATTACATTCATTCTTGGCACGAATTTTGATGTTAAATATAAAAAGACAATTATAAAATAATTCGTATATGGAGAAAAATTTCCGTGCGCCCCTGTGATAGAAATATCAAAAGAACCCTTCAATTGGCAGACAAAATGATCGAACTTGCGGAAATAGGAGACGCCGAAAGAGAAGATACCGGTTGTGGTATTCTCTACGGTGTTTTGCTTGATTCTGCCTATAAACTAAAAAGGCTTGCGGAAGAAGAAAAGGAAAAACACATTAAGAAAGGTTGGTGGAAAAATGACTTTGAATAGAAAATGAGTTGTGATTCCTACCGATAAATACTTAAACCTAAATTGAGCGATTTTTTACTCGATCTGCGCCGTTCTCTTGCGCATCAAGGATCCTCGAAAATCCTCGACATATCCATGGGTATGCCTGCGGTTTTCGCGAACCCTTATGCATCAAGATCTCAGCACATCTCTTCGCAAAAAATCGCTAAACTCAGGTTAAATTTAAAAACAAAAAAAAGGAGAAAAAACATGGGGAGTTTGAAAGGAACTCAAACGGAAAAAAATCTCTTGACTGCGTTTTCGGGTGAATCTCAGGCGAGAAATCGCTATACCTATTTTGCGAGTCAAGCCAAAAAGGAAGGCTATGTCCAGATTTCGGATATTTTTACCGAAACCGCCAACCAGGAAAAAGAACATGCCAAAAGACTGTTTAAGTTTTTAGAAGGCGGGGAAGTTGAAATCACGGGAACGTTTCCCGCAGGTGTTATCGGTACGACCCTCGAAAACCTGAAAGACTCGGCTGCAGGAGAACATTATGAGCAAACGGTGATGTACCCGGAGTTTGCAAAAACAGCTCGTGAGGAAGGGTTTGATAACTTAGCAGAGGTGTTTGAGGCGATTGCAGTTGCGGAAAAACAGCATGAAAAAAGGTATGTGGACCTTGCTACCAACATAGAAGCAGGCAAGGTATTTAAAAGGGATGAAAAGGTTACCTGGCGCTGTCGCAACTGTGGTTATCTCCATGAAGGAAGCGAAGCCCCGGAAGTATGTCCAGCCTGTGATCATCCCCAGGCCCATTTTGAACTGCTTGGGGAAAACTGGTAAACTTTTTTTAGGACACAGACCCGCCTGCCATGCGAGACTTAAGCGGGCAGGTAAACACAGATTATCAGGATTTTATTAAAGAAAAATCTGTGTGTATCTGTGAGAATCTGTGTCCTATTATTTTAAAGGAGGGAATAAAAAAATGGCCAAAAGACGTGAAGTTTACAAATGTGGCGTATGTGGAAATATAGTAGAGGTCCTTCATGGTGGCAAGGGCAATCTTGTATGCTGCGAAAAACCCATGAACTTACTTGTCGAAAATACGGTTGATGCGGCTAAAGAAAAGCATGTGCCGTTGATTGAAAAAGTTGACGCCGGCGTGAAGGTTAAGGTGGGAGAAGTTGCCCATCCCATGGAAGAGAAACACTGGATTGAATGGGTCGAAATTATAGCGGACGGCAAGACTTATCGGCAGTATCTCAATCCCGGGGAAGCTCCCGAAGCAACCTTCCATGTAACTGCGGACCAGATCACGGCTCGTGAGTACTGCAATATCCATGGGTTATGGAAAGCATAAAGGATGCACCCGTTGGTGCGCCTCGAACTCGAACAAAATGGGCACCTTGGAGGCCGCAAAAGACCAGAGTTTGGCGCTTCTGGATAAAATGACGGGCCATCCCAGCATGGCCGGCTATCATGATGCGGGTTTTGAGATTATAACATTCTGAAGTTTGACTGATCTGATGGGACCGGGAAATTGGCCTGGAAACTTGCTTCATTCATTCAAATTAGAAGCAACTCGGAAAATCCAGAGAGCGTCTTTGCAGAGCTTCGAATTTGCAGGTCAGATATTCGATTCCATGAAAACAACATTTTTTAAAACAGGAGGACATGTTATGAAAATTACTGTGAGCGCAAAAGGGACATCTGTGGACAGCGAGGTAGATCCACGTTTCGGCCGAACCATTGGATTCGTCCTATTTGATACCGAAACCGGCAATTCCACCTACCTGGACAATTCAGCCCATCGTGATCTCTCCCAGAGTGCTGGAATCCAGACCGCCCAAATGATCGTCGAGGCAGGGACTGAATTGCTTATCACCGGACAGATGGGACCCAAGGCAGCCCAAGTCCTAAGCCGAACCGGGATCAAAAGTTATGCCTGCACCAGCGGAACGGTACAGGAAGCAATCCAAGCCCTGGAACAAAATGCACTGGAAGAACTCAGTGCCGATGTGGTCCAGTCAGGCCCCGGCAAAATGGGCGGTCGGGGAATGGGCGGAGGAGGCCGTGGTCGAGGCCCTTCACAGGGTGGTCAAGGTATGGGCGGCGGTGCCAGGGGTCGAGGCCCCGGACAAGGGGGGAGTGGCAAAGGTGGTGAATATTAGTTCCAAAGAACTGTTCTGTTATTTTATTTTTTTCATTATCGTTTCTCAATTTTCATATGTGACTTGATGAGATTTTGATAATCGGCAATGAATTTGAAAGATGACGGTATGTGATGGATTTAATCTTTTCTACATGTATGCTTTTGAGAAACTTTGAGATATGCAAGAATATTAGCATTTATTCCGCTACCTCGACAAATATTAAGAAGTCATTAAATGAAAGGCAGAAAACTCAAGAAAAAAATTCTGGATCTTTTAGGTAGCAATGATCTCGAAAAGAGTCTTGATGAGATCTGTCAACTACCTGCGCGGCAGGCGGTCAATCCGCTTTTTTCATTTTTTTATAGCACTAATGAATTGATCAAATGGCGGGCCATTACCGCTATGGGTGCGGTGGTTTCTGGTCTTGCCGACCAGGATATTGAATCTGCACGGGTCGTGATGCGGCGACTGATGTGGAATCTGAATGATGAATCCGGAGGGATCGGCTGGGGTTCACCCGAGGCCATCGGTGAAATCATGGCACGCCATTTCAGACTGGCCGAGGAGTATGCCTTCCTGCTGGTATCTTATGTCAACGAACAAGGGAATTACATCGAACACCCAATTCTTCAAAGAGGCGTTCTCTGGGGACTGGGGAGACTTGCCCATTCCCGTCCCCGGCTTGTGAACCATGCAGCCCCTTTTCTGCTTCCGTTTATGCGGTCCGAAGATGCAATACACCGCGGTCTTGCAGTCTGGACTGCCGGAGCTCTCGACGGTGGGTTGACGAAATCCTTACTCCAACATCTTTCCAATGATAACGCTGTAATAAAAATCTTTATTGATATGGATCTGCTAGAAGTTACAGTCGGTCAACTTGCCTTGGAAGCCCTTTCTAAGCTATAGAAGTAAAGAATCCTGGCCCATAGGACCAGGCTTTGGTTTGCCCCTGAAAGGGGCTGTTTTACTTAAAGCCGTACAAGTTAAAAGTGTCTAAAGTGATCTAAAGTGCCTAAAGTTATGGTGTCGCTTC
>CAZBOB010000010.1:0-59591 GCA_964492995.1 uncultured Desulfobacteraceae bacterium
TTTACTTTTCACGTTTAACTTTTTACTTTTTACGTTTAACTTTTTACTTTTTACGGAACTATCACGCCTTGATCGCCGTTTCAAACGAATCGGCCATGCAGGGTAATTGATCCGTATGTGGTCTATCGCTGTTTTATGTTCCCCTTTAAGCAATATCGGGATTTAAAGTCAAGGTTATAATTTTGGAGGTACAAAGCGTTTGACGAATAATTATATTTGCGAGATGATACAACCCAAGCCGGAATATCCGGAACCAAACAGGACGTCTCGGAAATTCTACAATTGCTTGAAATTAAAGATCTTTTAATAGCTCTTGGTTTATGCCATCAGAATGGAATAATGGAACGCTGGAATGCTGGCCTCCGGCTCGGAGAGAATATTGGGGGTAAGGGCGGAAATAAACCATTTTAATTGTAAAAAACTCCTTTCCTTCAACTTCGTTCAGGACAAGCTCACCCATCATTTTTACCCAGTGAAACTTTTTTCTATTTCACCAGGGCCATTATTCCACTATTCCAATTGGGGCGAAGCTCCTACGTTCTGGCATGGTTATTGCTGTAATTGATCCAATTGTTAAGCAGTTACGCAATTGAGTTGATGACTTATTATTTTCGTGATAATAGCCCAGCAAAAGCTTTCCTAAACCTGACGATTTGGAGGTGTTAACCTGTTGACATAGCTCGTAGCACAGAGATGCTGGAGATGAATGAAAAAAATCTTTATTAAATCCAGTATCTCTCCGAGGCGTAGAATCTACCCTCCGGCCTGTAAGCCCTACGGGCTGGAAGCGGAGCCGGAGGCCAGAGGCCTGCATTTAGAACCACGTGTTAACTATTTGGCGACATTTGAAATGGGGAGATTATTGCAATGAGAGCAAGCAAAATATTTTTAACTGTATTCACAGCTGTCATCCTGTTCTGGCCTCAAATTTCATTTGCTGTAATGAGCAACGAGGATATGCTGAAAAAGCTCAATGAACTGAGCATCACAATTCAAAAGCAACAAAGAGAAATAGAAATTTTAAGACAGGAGTTGAAAAATCAGCAAAACCGAATAGATAAAGTCCAAGAAACTCAGCATGAAGAAGTGAAAAAAGAAGTAAAGGCCGCAACAGAAGAAAAATCAAAAGAGTGGAGTGCTAAAATTCCAAAATGGATAAAAAATACAAAGCTATCCGGAGATCTGAGACTCCGTTACGAAGGAAGATACAACATGGAGGAAAAACAGGTTGATGGGTCCAAAAAAGATTTGCCGACTCGTGATAGATACCGAATCAGGGCGCGGCTTTTTTTTGATAGTAAAATCACCGATGAAATTGGCACTCATTTCATGATCTGCACCAACCAGGACGAACACAGGGAGGCCACCACCACCAACCAGACTTTTTCAGATGATTTCAACGACAAGGGGATCTATCTCCACAGGGCCTATGCTGTTTATAAACCAAACTGGCTTAATGGACTGGAACTAACGGCCGGCAAATTCAAAAACACTTTTTTAAATACCAGAAATATGTGGGATCCTGATGTTAACCCCGAAGGTATTTATGAGCGTTACCAGTACCAGGGATGGAAAAACTTCAAGCCCTTTATCCACCTGGGTCAGATGGTGGTAAACGAAGTGAAAAAGGAGACGGACGACGCAGCCCTCTACATTAACCAGCTCGGATTTGACTGGAACCTGGGAAAGGTAAAGTGGACCCTTGCCGGCAGTTACACGGATTGGGCCAACACCCATAACAGCAAGTATCTCAATGTAGCAGAGTATAAGGGGGGCGGCGGCAATACATTTGTCACTGATCCTTCCGACCCGACAAAGCTGAAATACGTATACGACTACAACCTGTGGGAAGGGATTACATTTGTCAAATTCAAGTTATGGGATATCCCCACAACGCTCACTTTTGACTATATCGTAAACACCGCAGACCATGTGCCCAGCGATCATGACACGGCATATTATGCGGGCTTTCAGCTTGGAGATACCAAAAAAAAAGGAGACTGGTTTCTCAGATACTATTACGCCCGGATAGAAAATGATGCGGTGATCGGATCGATGAACGATCAGGATTTTTACGGTGCAAACCGGAAAGGCCACAAAATAAGGGCAAGATACATGCTCTATGATCAAGTCCATTTCACCACAAGCTATTTCCACACGGATAATTTGAATAGTTGGGATACCAGTTCCGACGATTTTGACAAACAAAAGTCCAGAGAACAGGAAGACAGACTCCAGTGTGATTTTGGTTTTACGTTTTAGTTAAACAGGTAACCGTTCACGGGTTCAGAGGTTCACGTTCGGGTTTTTTTCAGGATCGAATCCTTCCCCAATATTGCGCGCGATTCAGATTTGTGAGGTGAACCGACGATTTCTGAACCTTTGAACCTCTGAACCCTGAACCCGTAACCGGTTACAATTTCTTTTAGTATGTTATGAGAACTTATGACTGACGAGTTACATCATATATCGCCTGTTTTTGCGCCGTTAATCTTTTAATGATAAACCAGCCCAAATATATTAACAGGATTGACAATACAAACCATAAACCGGCTCTGACAAAAAACGCTTCTCCGTTTAACCCCCTAAGCTTAAAAACATATTCCCTTCCGAAAAGTGTCATAAGATTCTCAAGATTGTATGCCTCATTAACATAAGCGAAAAAAGAAAAAACAGGCAATAACCGGGTCACGAGACTGATTAAAAATCCTTCAAGAAAATAGTCCCAATAGACTTGATTCAGTTTTGCCTGGTCTATGTTTTTGGCAAGGAGTTTGGCTTTCTCCGAGTCATCCCATTTTAATGCCTCCCGCCGAATATTATACCAGTGTTCAAACTCCTTTTTTAATTCCTGGTATCGCCTGGTTTTGAATACGCGGGTCAAAATTCTCGTTATAACCACCGTAAGAAATGCGATTATGAATATGGTGAAGGCCGGACCCAGAGCATTGAGAGGGGCGAATACCGCATCAAGAAGACTTGCGACATAATGAAAAAAATCTATAATTTTAAACCATACAATATCTAAGAAGTCTTCCATGGTATATACTGCTTGTCATAACTTGTTTATATCCAGATCTCAATTTTGAAAAAGCGAAAAAAGAGAAAGAAGAGAACCACTGCTAATGCAATCTTCAGAGTTCTCTCACTAAAAAGCTTCTGAGCACGGCTTCCAAGCATTCCCCCAACAAAACCGCCAATGATAATGGCAATGAAAATATACGGATCAGGCCAATATTGATTCATCACATAGCCGATGAAAGAACCGATACTGGAAAAGCATGTCCCAATAAGGGCAATGGGCACAGCAACATACATGGGCAGAGCAGCAATTGTTGTCATGATAGGAACCAGCAGGAAACCTCCGCCGATACCGAATGACCTGGCAACGACACCGACAAACAGACCGATAATTCCGAAGAGAAGCGGGTTGATTTTGAAATCTTCACCCCAGAACTTAAACCGATAATCGGTGATGCCTGTCTTGATCGGCTCGATTCTGCCCATTATGGCGGAACGCCTTTCAGTTTTAGCTCTTGCTACTTCTTCATTGAACTTTTTCACCATGGCCTTGATGGCCTTCCTCTTTTCCATTACCTTTGGGGTTAGTTCATATAGTGTTCTGATACCCATAAGCACAACCAGAATGGCCAGCCATTCCTTATATGATTTCATCGGCAGAAATTGGGTCGCATACTTTCCCAGCCATATAGCACCGATTAAAATGCCTGCACCAAAGGAGAGGCCGATAGGCCATGCCACACGTTTTTCAACAACCGCGTACCGGTAAAAAGACCCGAAAGGAGAGAACAAAGTCAACCCCACGTTTGATGAGCGAAGTACGTTGGCAGCATTAATTCCGATAGGACCCATGGTATTTACAACCATGACCTGGTACGCCGACATGAGCATGCCGCCGGCCGCGCCGATCATAGAAAACCAGGCACCCACAATAATGGCGCCAATTATAATCCATATCGGGTTCATGTAACGGCCACCTCTTTTCAGCCAGAAACCCTTTGGCGACAAATTATAAGACCCAATCTTGGCACCGTTTATATGAACATCGAACTTGTAATTGGGAGGTGTATGTCGAAAAGACTTAAAAGAGGCTTTAAATTTTCCTGTTGCTTTGTCCAGGTCGATTGACGTTCCCTTATCCCAATAATTCCCGGACGTGCCGTAATTCCCCATAACACTCCGTGCAAAGATTACGATCTTGCCTACTTTTGTCCTTTCTTTGGTAACGGTATTAATACCGTATTCGCTTTCATGCAGGAACTTAAAAAAATTCCACTGCTCTTTGGTATTCAAATCCGGTAACATGCTTTTGGCTTCAGCATCCATCTCGTCAAACGTTGATAACTTGAACCGTGTGGTCGAATAAATTCCATCCATAAAAGACGGGCCGCCAAATTTCTTATCAACTTTCTTGCCAAACTTATCCGGCTGGGTTGTCACCATATAGTAAAAAACAGGAACGCTTGTATCATTATTAAAACCGTTCTTCTCGCCCTCTTTTTTAAACCTTTTCGTCTCATGTACACCCTTTGTATCTTCAGGTGCAAAGGTCTTTTGAGAGGAAATAGCAATATAGAGGTCCTGACCGGGATCGATGGAGCCTTCTATGGTCACCATATCGCCGGCCCGGTATTCCGATGCGGAAATGGTGGCAGCAGGACTACAACTGCCTGAACTTACTGAAATAAAGATCAACATTATTGATAATAATACTGCCAAAAACAAAGCCTTTTTCATTATCCCCCTCCTTTTATTGATTTTTGAAACAATACGTTCGGCAAAAGGGTCTAAAATTTGATTTCGTTCTTTGAAAAACTATGTTTTATTTTTTTGGCTGACGCCCTCTATTTTTGTTTTTATAATTGATGATCGTTGTGATATTGATCCTGTATTTAAAAAGTCTGTGGTTTTGTGCTTTTTTAAAATCCAAACCCATACTTTGTCAATGGAATCTTCGGTTCTCCGGTTAAGTCTTTGATATTATAGATACTTTTTCAAAAAAAGTTTATACGGGTTTAAGCTAATATGAATAAGCGGAGGTAACGTCCCTGATAGAGTAATAAAGGAGACAGATGATGGATACAGCATGTTTTAAATCAAGGGCCATGATATACCAATTTCTTTCCACCTTGTACCGCGACGAAATACCTCTAGAGCTGATAGCCGCTATGCAGAAAGACGAGTTTCTTGATGGGCTGTTAGAATCCGTAAAAGGGTGCGGGTTCATGGATCTTATGAGCGGGTCCGAGGGTATGAGTTCGTTTTTAAAGCGCAGTGACGCAGAAAAACTCTACAAGGAGCTAAGCTACGATTATGCCGATCTTTTTCTAAACGCCGGTCAACACCCTGTCTTTCCATATGAATCTGTCCACGTAACCCAAGAACCGGTGGTGATGCAGAAACCGGTCTTTGAACTGAGAGCGTTTTTCCGTAAGGCCGGTGTGCATAAATCTCCCGAATATAAAGATCTTGAAGAACATATCGCGGTGGAGATGGAATTCATCCGTTACCTCCTTGAGAAAGGCAAGGAAGATCTGTACAAGGATTTCTTTAAAAATAAATACTTGAAGTGGGTGGTCTCCTTTTGTGATCAACTGGAAGCATCTGCTCAAACCGACTTCTACCAGGCTTTGGCCCTTTTCACACGGGGAGCGCTGATGTGTGAAAATATGAGGATAGACGGCTTTCCCCGGGGCGAGGAGACCGCCCGGAAATTAGTGGGGTCGATAGAAACACTTAACCTCGATCCGGCTTACGTTATCCTGACCCAGAGTACTGTCGATCCGGAGCCGGACAAAAAGATCCTCACCCATTGCTATACCTGCGGTGGGCTCTGCGGTATGACGGCCAAGTTGAAGGACGGCATCCTCATCGGCACCTCCGGTCTTACCGGCGATCCCAAGGGCGGAGGCAGGCTGTGCCCCAAAGGCGGCTCAGCACCTAAACATCTTTACTCTCCATACCGGCTTAAGGCTCCTCTCATCAAAGAGAACGGTCGTTTTCGCAAGGCTACCTGGGATGAAGCCCTGGACAGGGTGGCGGAAGGTATTAAAAACACTGAACCGGGCAAGCTCGGATATTTTAGAGGTAACGACTTTGTAAACTGGATCCACGAGGCCCTTTTCGACCATCTGGGATGTCCCAAGACCACCCATCGGCCCATGTGTGACAATGCCAGTCGCATGGCCAACGAACATAACCTGAACGACAAAAGGCCCTGGATAAACTATCAGGATTCCGAATATATCATTCACTTCGGCATGAACGAGTTTGCCAGCTCCTATGGTCAACGCAAGACTGCGCAACTGAAAGCCGTTCTCAAAAGGGGCGCTAAGCTCGTTGTTTTCGATCCCAGGAGGTCCGAAACCGCAGCCGCAGCCACCGAATGGATACCCATAAATCCGGCAACCGACGGTGCAGTTGCCATGGCCATGTGCCATGTAATTATCGAAAATGACCTGTACGATAAAGCGTTTGTAAAAAGTTGGACATATGGATTTGATGAGTTCAAAAAGAGGGTTATGGGCCAAGAGGACAGTGTTGCCCGAACTCCGAAGTGGGCTGCAAAAATTAGCAGTGTGCCTGCTGAAACCATAGAGCGTATCGCCATTGAATTTGCCAGGGCCAAAAACAAGGGAGCTTTATCCTGGACAGGAGTGGCACAGGTTCCCAACGGTATGTACGGTACGGCCGCGCTCCAGGCCCTCAACGGCCTTTGCGGCACTTTCGATGCACCCGGGGGACCCTCTCTCCCATTCAAAAGAAAACTCAAATCCGCATGGGGAGAAGGGCAGCAGAAGCCGCCAAAGGGATCTGCACCCAAGCTTAACAAATTTGACATGTGGACGGGCTGGGCGCCGGCGCATTTATTGGCTGACGTAGAAGCTGGAAAACTCAAAGGGATGATTATCTATTTC
This sequence comes from uncultured Desulfobacteraceae bacterium, assembly GCA_964492995.1. Classification (GTDB taxonomy): domain Bacteria; phylum Desulfobacterota; class Desulfobacteria; order Desulfobacterales; family UBA11574; genus S5133MH16. The sequence goes on from CAZBOB010000010.1 coordinate 6,939, forward strand.
GGCGACCCGTTGCTCTCCTGGGGAAATCAGACGGCTATTACAAAGGCTATGGAAAAAATAGAGTTTAAGGCGGTTATCGATGCTTACATGTGCAACAGCGCCCTTTTGTGTGACGTGGTTCTCCCGGACGCCACCTGGCTGGAGCAAAGCCAGGTGAAGCCTGACTGGCTTTACGAGGCTTTTATCGCCTACTATGCCGAGATTGTGGCGCCCATGTACGATGCGAAGCCCATGTGGGAGATAACGGTTCAATTAGCCGGAAGACTTAATCTGGGCCAGTACTTTCCATGGCGCAATATTGAAGATGCTTTCAGAAATCAGATGGCCGGTACCCCCTGGTCTTTTGAGGAACTGAAAGAAAAAGGGTTCATCATTACCGATGAGGCCGAGTATTACAAATACAAAAAGTGGGGCAGTATGAATCCACCCCATGGATACAGTTCCTCCGGAAACAGCAAAACCGGAAAGTATAATTTCCTCAACCCCGTGGCCCGGGACAAGGGAATAGATGCGCTTCCCGACTACAAGAAACCTGAAAAGGATCTCCAACCTGACACGGAGTATCCATTTATCTTCGGAAATTTCCGTGTGTTTGAACACGAACACTCTTCCACTTTCAGCAACTATCAACTGATGAAAATGCGCGGTACAAATCCCCTGTGGATGAATACGCTGGATGCCCGGAAACTTGGAATCGCCGAAGATGATACAGTCAAACTCAAGTCTCCTTGGGGTGAAGTGGAAATGACCGTCAAACCCACATGGTTCATCATGCAGGGTGTTCTGGGTTCAGCAGGTGGTTTTGGCCATATCCGCGGCCTGGAAGGTGATCCCAAGTATCCACAGTTCGGTGGGGTCAACACGCCGGGTAATATCATGAAACCCAACACCACTGAAAATGTTGGAGGTACCCCTTTGCTTAAATATATCAAAACTAAAGTTGAAAAAATATAATCCAGGGACATAAGAAAGAGATTGACGCCAGAGCGCTGGCCTGCCATACACCGGTACTTAAGCAGGAATTGTTATGGAATCGTTCGATTTTACAGAATATCTTTATTTTCAGGCACACAATATATGGTAACTTGGTTTAATAAAACACAATATGTTCTAATTCGGCATAATTATATATAATTGTGCTTGACATAGATCATTTAGAAGCCCATGATACAAAAAAGAACTACCGCGTGACGATCTGAAAAAGATGCTTGACATTTTAAAAACCGGTTGTTAAAGAAATTTGTAGTTCTCTACCTGTGTGTTTGCAGGTAGCTATTTAAATTGTTTAATCGTGTGGGAACCCATTTGCTCTTTGGGTTCCGTTGGGCACGGAAAGGAGGTGAACCGGAAAAAATAAAAACGGAAATTATTAGGTAATTATTAGGTTAACGGTTTTATTTCAAATCATTAAGGAGGAAAATTAAGATGAAAAAATTTATTGTACTTTTAGCTGCATTTGCCATGGTTCTCGGATTTACAGCTACAGCCATGGCTGACGCAACTTTGTACGGCAGCGCTCGTTTCGACACTTTCTGGCATGATCAGAATGAGGAATTTGCCAACCAGTCTGACTACGACGATGACCAGGATCTGGAATGGCAGATGGGAAAGCTGTCCCGCTTCGGTGTCAATTTTAAACAGGGTGACATTACCGGCAAGTTCGAAGTCGATGCAAGGGCCGGCCAGTTAGGTTCAATGGATACTGAAGATGGTTCCGGTTCATCCTATCATGGCAATATCAGACTGCGTCACCTCTGGGGTGCATGGAATTTTGGTAAAGGCGAGCTTTGTATCGGCCACAGGCATTCTTTGTATACCTACTACGTCAGTCAATTTGGTAACGATGCCGGCGCCGGTTTGGCACATTTCGGCGGTTATAATTTAAGGTATTTCCGGGCTTCCCAGATTCGCCTGACCTATGGCAATTTAAAGATCGCTTTTCTGACCCCCGATACAAGCTACAAACCCATTGATATAACTACTGCTACTGGCGCCGAGATAGGAGTAGTAGATGCAGATACGACATTTCCCAGGATTGAGGCCGCCTACACCCTGAAACTGGAACCGGTTACACTTGATTTTATGGCCGGCTATCAGAGCTTTGAGGTCACAGTCGATGATGGGAGTGGGGGAACAAATGATGAAGACATTAACTCTTTTGTTGGGCTTGTAAAAGCCACTACCAATTTCGGCCCTCTTTATGTGAAAGGTTTGCTCAGGTACGCGCAGAACGGCGGCAATTACGGTGTTTGGACCAGGGTCGAGGAAAGGGCCGCGTGGCAGGACGGAGATGTCGAGGATGTCACAGCTTGGGGCTATGGCTTTGCTATGGGATATAAAATTTCCGATATGTATACAGTTGAAGCCGCCATTGCAGGGACTGAGGCTAAAAATAGGGATTTACCCGGCAATCCGGAAGACGATATGAAGGCTTACGGTTTGCTGTGCAAAATCACCCCTGCACCGGGGGTAACCATCCAGCCTGAAATTGTGCTGGTTGATGACGGTGAAACTGATTTTGCATGGAGGAAAAATAGTTCTCCTACTCCTGGTGATAAGGACGAGGGTGAGGAGCTCAGAGTCGGTGTGTTCTGGAAGATCGACTTTAAGTAATCCTGTGATAACAGGTTAACCTTCAACAAAAAAGACCCGGAGCGGCAATGCTCCGGGTTTTTTTTTGACAATAACCCGCATTATTGCAGCTCATACGCAATGACCTTGCTTTTGGCGTCAGTCAACACGACGGATCCGGTTTTGATGACAAGGGCAGCGACCAGTTCATCATTCCCGTCATTGTCGAAATCTCCGATGGCAAAATCACTGAAATAGCCTGTAAGCTTGCGGGTTCTCCAATGAACGGCAAGCCCGATTTCGTCCCAGGAACGGACTTCGATTTCACCCTGGGTTAACGTTCGGTATGAGATCAGCTCGCTGAGCGTGTGATTCTTAATGGTGATCACTTCATTTTTTCCATCCCCAGTAATGTCCATGATAACGATGCGCATGGGATAGTAATCTTTTTCTTGAAATTCGGATGTCAGGTCGGAAGTAACAAAATATTCCATCCTCCTCCCGGAATGTTCTTTATCTTTCCATCTCTCTTTTCCTGACTGTGTGGATATCCGCAGGTAATCGAGGTCATTATACGTTACGATTACTTCGGTGTCGTCGTTCCTGGCATTTCCGAGGGCAAAGCCCATTACATTGGTCCGCCGGGGATGCATCACTTTATCGGCAGACACGTATCCGGAATTTTCCCAGATCATTTCATAGATTTGACCGGTAAAAGGGCTGGAGGTTTTTTGACGCTGTCCGAGCAGAATTTGGCCCCGCTCCAGGTGGTCAACAACCCTAAAGTACCAGCGACTGTTGGTGACAATTTCGGTATAGGTCTGCCCGTTGAATTCCAGTACGAATGAATTGACCATAGTTCTGTGGGGATTCAGACTTGATACGAAAATCTCCGGGTACCCGTTGGCATTGATATCTGCCACGTCAACACCGATTAAATTATCAAGATGGCGCTCTGCAATGGTCTTTACTTTAAAGAACCGCTTTTTTTCAAACCGGTAGACCTCCACAGCATGCTCTGTTATAATAACAGTTTCTTGCTTGCCGTCGCTGTCGATATCTCCTATGGCAATGCCGTTTATCCGGTGCTTGATACTCCTGCTTCTCCAGAATTGAGCCGATTTGCTGCGGGCCGCTTGGGAGGCCAGAAATGCCAGGCCGGGGGCGGGTCGTTGGGTTTCCTGCGTGTCAACGTCTTGAAATCCGCCGGCAAACAATTTTTCCGGGTGTATTCGAACATCGGTTTGATCTTCCGGGGTTTGAGTCTGTGGAATCTGTGACGTGACAATAACTTTCCGGGCCGGCATGGCCCGGCCAAACACTTTCTCATTTATATCCGTGGCAAAAAGGTCGATTTTGGGGATTACCTCGTCCATTCCCTGACTCTGGTTGAAAAAGGTCAAAACAGGTTTGGCCCCTGAAACATCCACCATTTTGGCATCGATACTCACGCTTTCTCCGAAAACCGTAAGGCTGCCGAAAAGAACGTAATCCACACCCAGACGGCTTCCGATTTCCCGCGCCTTGCTTTCATTAATCGGGGGTAAAACCGTTTTGAGAACCTTGGCGATCTCTTCACGGCATAATACGGAAACCTTGTCTTCTACGTAAAGCCGGGAGGTGAGCATATCGACAATGCCGTCTCTTAAAAACGACAAATCCTTTTCAGCATTGACTTTAAAGGGCACTATCGCAACCCGGTTGACTTTGCCAAACGCCGATTGAGGACTGCCGAAAATCATGACAAGGAGCATTAAACTAATCAAAAAACGGTTTAAGGTTGCCTTTCGTGTTGTTTTCAAAAAATCCCCCTTTATTTCTTATACTGTCTGTATTATTTAATCTCCTGTTTTTAGTAATTCGGTATCAAGTATCGAACATTTCCGATGAATCGGTATTTCCGCATCGCTCCAAGAAATATCCGGTCATATGGCTGTAATCGGCAGTGGCTGCAAATGTGATATTGGAATGGTTTCAATAACTGACGGCGTATATGCTGAAAGAGATAAAATATCACTCACCGGCGGATGTTTAATAATATCAAGAACAATTTCTCGGAGGTCATCTGATATTTCAGACAATCCGGTAAGAGGAAAACTGCGTGGGCCTATATAGGTTTTTTGCGCCAAGAGCGAATACTCAAAAAAGGTCAATCCTACCGCACGACGCTCATTTTTGTTTATACGCAATAATATATGTTCATTCAATTCAATTCCGGTTGCTTTTTCTCCAGGTTCAAATGAAATATAAAGGGTGTCGCTTATCTCGTCATAGTTAAAATTTATTTTTGTCATAATTTTATCCTGTTTCTTTTTGATATGCTGTAACGATATAATTGTTTGGTACAAGTTTACCCATCCTGTCTTCAACAAATCTGAAAAGGACGATAGCCACGATATGTGTATTATCCTCCGCTAATCCATCAAACGCTTTTGTATATCGATATTTTTGAGGATTAAGCGCATCTTGTTTGCGTTTAGCCGAATGAATTGTCTCTTTAAGCTGTTCTTCATAATCTATCATTTCAGGATGGTTATGTATTTCTATAATATGCTTCCATCGCTCCTGTGTCAAATAAATCTCGTTGCCGTAACGGTCACATATTGTAAAACATTTGTCTGAGGTCATATATGTGCCTTCTACTTTCTAACCTTATTTATATTTTCGTGTTTTCAATATTTCGCCTGCCCCGTAGATCCGGAAGATCGTACCGGGGTGCTTTCGTGATGGTTCTTTTTTTACGGCCGATTGATCATAAGCAATTAACATGCAAATATCAGAGGCAACTCGGGGTGTCAATCGCCATTTTTCACACAACGCTCACCAGACCATGGGAAAAATCCTGCTTCAGTTTTTAGTTCAAAGGCAACCTTACCGTAAATGTTACACCTTTTGTTTTGTTTCTTGTGGCTGAAATGGATCCCCCATGAACCTCCACGATCCTTTTGCATATATGCAGACCCAGCCCTGCGCCGCGTTCGTCGCCTGACCGTGACGGATCAACCTGATAAAAACGTTTAAATATGTTCTCAAGGTCGCTTTCAGGAATGCCCATGCCGCTGTCACTGACGTTCAACTCCGCTTCATGGCTGCGTTGGATCAAGGACAGGGTTATGGACTGGGTCTCAGGAGTAAACTTTACCGCATTATCCATAAGGTTGCTCAACAGTTGAAGAATCTTGTGCCTGTCCACAGAAGCAAATACAGTATCACACCGCTCAATAACAAAATGAATATTTTTTCCCTGTGCAATGGGCAGAAAAAAATCATACATCTCCCCTAATAACCCGGCAAGATTTATGCGGCTGATTTTAAGATCATATTTCTTTGCGTCAAAACGGGAAATCAGAAAAAGATCATTAACCATTTTTATCAGATTATCAATCTGCTCAAGACAGTTGTGCAGGGTTTCGCGATAATCGGTCGCATCTCTTTTGCGGGAAACAGCAACTTCAATCTCACCCTTGACAGCGGAAAGCGGATTTCTCAGTTCATGGGAAACATCCGCAGTGAACTGTTTGATTTCATCAAATGAACTCTCGATATTGTCCAGCATGAAGTTAATGGTAAGCGTAAGGTCCCTGATCTCATCCTGACCCGGAGGGAGCGGAAGTCTTTCCGCAAGGTTCTGCGAAGTTATTTTTCTTGTAACAGCGGTTATGTTCCGTAATATTTTCCTGGGTTTTTGTGAAATATACATTCCACAGCAGATACTCAGTAAAAAAACCACGGGAATTGCGCTGAAAATGTTTTGAAGGGAGGTTTCAAGAATCTTATCAGACCGCTTTGTGTTTATAGCCATCTGAGCGACAAACGGCCCCTGATCCTTAAAACCAAATCTTGTTTCATAAATGCGATAGCGTTTTTTTTTCCTGTAATCTACTGTAACGGTGAAGTGCTCTCTTTCTTTTATGCCTTTAGATAAAATTGTTGAAAAATTTTCTGACTCACATAAAATAACCCCGTCAGAAGCCATGACTCTGAAAAAAACCGGATAAAATACACGGTGAGATATGTCTTCAAAGAACTTTTTGCATCCCTTTACTATGTGATTGTCTGCCTCAATTTCTATAATTAATTCTTGTGCCTCATCCTTGAGTATCCTGTCTATCTGTTTTAAAAGATTATGCTGAAGCCTGTAATAAAAAAATAAAGAAAGAATCAGTGAAAGCAGAAGAAGCGCAAACGTATAGGAAACAGTAAGTTTAACATCAAACCGGCTAAAAAATTTAACCTTCAGTTTTGATAACATACCCTACCCCTCTGACCGTATGTATCAGTTTTGTGCTGAAATCTTTATCCACTTTTGCGCGCAGTCTGTTTACATGCACTTCAATAATATTGCTCTGTGTGTCAAAATCATACCCCCAGACACGGTCAAGTATCATCGTTTTTGTGAGTATCTGCCCTGCATTACGCATCATATATTCAAGAAGTTGAAATTCCTTGGCGGTAAGCTCGATTATCTTATCGTTACGCCGGGCCTGCCTCGTAACACGGTCTAAAACAAGATCTGCGATGATCAGCTTCTGCATTTGGTCGCTTGTCTGTCCGCGCCGCAGCACTGCCCTGATCCTTGCCAGAAGCTCTGCAAAAGCAAAGGGCTTGACCAGGTAATCGTCTGCTCCCAGGTCAAGACCATGTATAATATCCTCCTTGTCATCTTTTGCAGTAAGAAAAAGCACAGGGGTTGATACGCCTTTTTGTCTGATAGCCCTAAGGACTTCAAAACCGTTGATTTCAGGAAGCATGACATCCAGAATTATCAAATCATAGATTTCAGTCGTTGCCATGAACAGCCCCTCTTCGCCTCCGGATACGACATCAGCCATAAAACCTTCTTCTGAAAGCCCTTTTTTAATAAAACGCGCTGTTCCTTTATCATCCTCCACAACAAGAATTCGCATGGATGACTCCTCCTTATTGTTTATAAACTTTATCGTTAGAGCTGTTATGGGATTATGTATTCAATAACAAGCATCCGTTCAGTACGTTTCAAACTGTGTTGTAATACATACAGTCCCTTGTGGGTTTGAGCCGTAGCTTTGCTGATTATATATGCTTAAAAGATAATTTTTAAAGTTAAAAAAGATTAATCTTTTTTTAATGTTCCTGTCATCTTTATCTTTTAAGAAAACAACAGTCAACGCTCCTACGTCAAACGGTTAATTTAACGTCTCGGAAATTCTACAACTTCTCGAGAATACATGTTTTTTAATGCAATATGTTTATGCCATCAGAATGGAATGCTGGCCTCCGGCTCGTAGTGCCTACGGCTCGGAGAGAATATTGGGGGTAAAGGTGGAAACAAACCATTTTAATTGTAAAAAACTCCTTTCCTTCAACTTGGTTCAGGACAAGCTCACCCATCATTTTTACCCCGTGAAACTTTTTTCTATTTCACCGGGGCCACTATTCCAATTGGGGCGAAGCCCCTAAGTTCCAGAATTATATTTATGAAAGGTAACATACAATTCCTAATTAGATGACGGCCAACGGTTATCGGTACTGTCCGAGAACAGCCCGGCATTTGCCGAAAACTATTCCGTAGAAAAGATAACAGAAAAAGTCTCAAGACTTTATCGGGGGGTAATTGTCCTTTATCAATCAGAAAATGGCTAATCAAAAAAAATGTTCTCCTCCCTGCTGTCTTCATCCTTTCTTCATCTTGACCTGCTATATTCCAAATCAAGTTCGGCTGGGAAAGTGTGAGCCGTCTTTTTTGTAACCAACTGTGAAATCACATAATTCAGATGAAGGGAAAAGAATATGAGATCCTCATTCCTCCGGTTTTCCAAACCAGCCATCAAGCAGGTGCTCGCATGAATGCGCCGGAGTTTTCCTTGGTCATTCCGGTCTATAATGAAAAAGACAACCTGCCGGAACTCATCGATCGCTGTCTTGCCGCCTGCAAGAAAACCCGCCGTAGTTTTGAGATCATTCTGGTGAATGACGGCAGCAGGGACGGCTCCCGCGACATTATTTCCCGGGCTGCTGAACGCTACCCCGAGGTGGTCGCTGTGATTTTAAACAGAAATTACGGCCAGCACGCAGCGGTGTTTGCCGGTTTGGGCCAAAGCAAAGGTGAGATCGTGGTTACCCTGGATGCCGACCTCCAAAATCCTCCCGAAGAGATCCCCAGGCTGGTACGTGAGATGGACCGCGGCGTCGATGTGGTGGGCACTGTGCGCAAAACCCAGAAGTTTGACGACGAATTGTCTGAGAGAAGGGTATCCTTGAGCTTATGATTTCCGAACCGCAAAAAGTTCCGGTTGTTGGAGGGGGACATCGCTTGGTTCCATGGAATGACCCGCGGATCTCTTTCTTGTTCATTCTTGCGGCCGCCGTATTGGTCCTGATGGGGAATCTCGGCGTATCGCCTCTGTGGGGCTCCGAAGGAAGGTGGGCCTTAATCTGTCGGCATATGTATCGATCCGGCGAGGTGTTCCGCCCTCTCCTTGGTTCCGTTTTTTACTGGGATAAACCTCTGTTGTCATACTGGTTAGTTTTGCCTTTCGCATATATTAATGGGGGGGGGGGGGTAACGGAGGCGGTAGTCAGGCTCCCATCGGTGTTATCCGCGTTCTTGTTACTGTTGCTGACGTTTGACCTTGCCCGTATGTGGTTTGGAACTCGAACAGGGCTTTTGTCAACAGCGATCCTGATGACATCCTATGGATTTGTGTTTTGGGCGCGCAATGCACAAGTCGAGATGCTGAACGCTTTTGTTATCCTTCTCGCAATCTGGTACTTCCTGAAGCACAAATCGGACAGGAGCCACGGATGGCTTTATGTGTTTGGTGTCATTATGGCCATTGGAGCGAACATGAAGGGACTTCCTGCATATGGAGTCCCTATTTTTTCCATCACACTTTTATTGATCGTGCAAAAGGAATGCCCCTCCGCTCTGGTTTGGCGCCATTGTGTTGCAGCGACGGCTTTATCTCTGGCCGTCTATTTCGCCTTGCCATTGGCGGCTACTTATTTCACGGGTACGTGGGCTCCTCTGGAACTGGTGTGGAAAGAGAATGTCGTGAGATTTTTCAATCCCTTCGACCACAAAGGGCCGATATGGACGTATTTCATAAGAATTTTCGACCTGGCGGCCCCCTGGTCGCTGCTTTTGCCCCCTGCCCTGGTGCATTTGTTTCCAAAACTCAGAAAAGACAAGCCAAATGCGACGGAGTTGATTACTCTTCTTGGAGGGGTTTTTGTTTTTTTTACCCTTTCCGGCTCTCGGCGGCCTTATTATTTGCTGCCGATTGTTCCATTTGTTTCCATTTTGGTGGCATATCTTTTGATTGAGTTCTCCAGATGCATGGTCTCTCGCCCGATTGACAGCTTTATCAAAGCCTTTGGTTACTCGCTGGGGATTATCTTAATGATCCCTCTTATTGTTTTTGTGGCCTATCCAGACGTGCTACCAGTCGCGAGCGGCAAGCCATGGTTTGGAGCAATATTGGCGGCCCTGATGTCCGGGGGCATTATAGCTTGCAGTGTATCAAGGCGTGTCGAAGGAATGGTGGTCTCCATGATTGTAGTGTGGTTCATTTATGTCTTCAGTGTAATCCCTTTTTTTGCGCAGCAGGTGAACTTACGGACAAAGGTTGCTGAGGTGAAGTCTTTAGGTAAACCATGCGCCTTTTCACCGAAAATAGACGAACGGGTTCTGTTTTACCTGGATCAGCCGTACAAGGTGTTTTCAGGCGAGGCAGCAGCATATGACTGGGCAGTGAAGAGGGACGGCGTGCTGATTGTCGAAGACAATTTGCTGGATAAGAAAAGGTGGCGGCCCGTGCTTAAATCTCGTACGTGGAGAGCAATCGTGCCCTTGCTGGAACAACATAGGCAAGACATCGGTGATGATGTCCTTATCCTTTCCGACGAAAATACGATCAGGGCTGCCTGCTGGTATTTACAGCGCAACGATGTTCACGTGCTTGGGGACTCCGGCGAACTTGATATGGCTTGAGTTATAAGGATGCAGTCGGTAGATTGCTTGACATGCAATCAGCTGTCGATCTGATAAATCGAAACCGGGGCAAAACAGTGCTGATCGCCAATGGTAAAAATATTTTACGATGGCGGGATCAGCTTCCCCATCCTGTTTTTCAGGATGAGAGCAGTCCTTCCGGGTATGTGTTCTGGCGGTATTGAAAGATAGCAGTTTATCATTCTTTTCAAGGTTATTTCAATTTGTTATATCATGACAACCGTAACTATTTGTAATATGTTTAATTATTTGGCTCATTGCCGGGGCTGGCTTTATTGCCAGCTTATTGTTTTCGGTTGTTGTGTTTTTTGAATTAATATAATAACCTGTGGAAATTCTGGATAATGTACTGCGATATTCTTTCGCGAAGCAGAAAGCTTTTCTGTTCGACACATCTCATGAATTAAAGACGCCGCTGACCACCATGCGGCTGGCTATCGTGAAGAGAATCGTCGAAATCCACGGTGGGAAGGTAAAGTTTGAGAGCCAACAAGGGTCTTGGACCCGAGTAACGGTCTGCCTGCCCGGGCACCTGGAGATGGCCTCGGCATGAAAAGCGACGGGACAAGCGTACCGCTCAAGAAAAGGGGGTTATTTCAGCCTGTTACTTTTTTTGAGATAGCGCGCCGTTAAGTATCCAAAAGCAATCAGTAAAAATACAACAGCGGGGAGTGTTAATTCATTCTTGTTCGCCGGGAATCCGTACAGCAGATGATTTTTCCATAATAATATAGAATAGCATCCGACGATTGTCCCAAACCATGTTCCGTAATCTTTTCTTATCACCTTGCGCCAGTCATAACGGAATTCGCTCAAAGATTTTCTTATACCGCGAAAATTAGGCAAAAAGCGCGGTACCCTCTTGCAGTATTCTTCATATTCTTTGCCAAATTGCTTTTTCAAATAATTTTCTTCAGTAACCACAATAGAAAGATAAATAAAACTAAATAACGGGATTACTATAAGGTAAACATAGATAGAGCCGTAAATTATTCCCAAGCCTGTTAAGATAAGAAAGTTTCCTATATACATCGGGTTGCGTACATGGGCATAAAAACCTTTTATTACAAGGTTATCAGCATATACGCATCCGTCTTTTCCGCCTCTTTTTATATAAGCAAATCCTATTACCAGAGAGCGGAATATTGTTCCCAATAAAGCAATTATAAATCCTGCTGTTACGACAAATTTATCCAAGGCCTGATTATTTAAGAATAAGCCGGGTTTTGTAAACAGGAGGAAAGATAAAATGAAAACAGGAAAGAAGGCATTGCGGAATTTAAAGAACAGATTTCCGCTTCTGATTAAGAATTTGTGCAGCATAAATCCATATTATTTTATGGCCAGCATTCCGCAGAAATTGTACCATTTAAAGAACGTATCGCATTCTTTAAAACCGTTCTCAAGCAGCAATGTTCTGTTTTCTTCAGGGCGATAGGGAATTAAAATGTTTTCTAAGGCTTCTCTTTTCTGTGCGATTTCCATATCGCCATAACCCTGGCGTCTTTTGAAATCGTAGTAATATTCAATAAATAGCCTGTTAAGTGTGGAATAAATACTCAGAACTTTTTCTATCAGGATTAAACACCCCCCCTCGTTGAGCCCCCCGGCAATGCTTTCAACAACCCTCTTACGCCACAGTGGGCGGATGAACTGGAGTGTAAGATTCATAATAACGACAGATGCGTTATTTACGGGAAGGCTTTTGTTTAAGTCCATGCATATGAATTCATATTTCCTTGAAATACCGTGTTTCTTTAGTTTTTCTTTTGCTTTATCCAGCATATCTTGAGAATAATCGATACCGATGAAGTTTACATCTTCGGGAATTAGTTTATCGAGCGCTATGAAAGTTGTTCCGGTTGAACATCCTAAATCGTAAATGTTAGTTCCTCCTGTTGCAAAATCAGCGGATATTTCTCCAATCATCCTCTGGGCTTCTTGATAAAAAGGGACAGAACGGTTAAGCATATCATCAAAAACTTCAGCGATTTCTTTTTTGAAGTTAAAGTCACCAACCAAATACCTTTTCTTTTTAAAAATCTTATCTTTATTCATTGACATATTTTTTTCGGTATATTCTTTCTACCATTTTCGCGCCTGAATCGCGCTTACAGCTTTGCCATTAAATAGTTTTAATGTCTTCGGCAGGCTTTGATACTCCCCGTCATGGTGAATGTTGTTTTCTTAACCGATGAAGATGACAGGAACATTAAAAAACAATTAATTTCTTAAGATGTTTGGTAAAAAAATTGGATACGCCAGGAGATCGTATGAGGCTTTTGTCGCCAAAGTTATCGATCTGGGCCGGGAACGGATTTGACAGGTGGTGGTTTGATTCGATCAGATGGTGGTTAGTCCGCCCTAAAGGCGCTGCGATCCAAAGCCTTCCGCATCATGGGAGACGAACGGATCCTTGGTAGTAGTGACTTTGTAGAGGCGGTTTTAAAGCGAACCGATGAAGATTGCGAAGGTAAAACGTTAGCAAGAGCAAAAGGCTTGGATATAGATTTTGTCGTAAGCGAGGTTTCTAAGTATTTTGATATTAAGCCGGAATTTATCAAAGGTGCTGGATAAGTGGCGCCATACGGGATTTAATGTGTACTGTGGGCCGCGTATATTGCCCTGGCATCATAAGTCTATGGAGAATCTGGCATGTTACATTATCCGCGCTTCTTTCTCCCAGGAACGCATGACCTATCATCGGGAAACCGGCCAGGTGGAATATCGATCAAAAGATGTAAAAGAAACCAAGATGCTTCACGCGCTGGAGTGGCCTGCCCTGTTAAATAGGGTTCCCTTTAGGGAAATTTAACAGGGTGAACCGCCATGTGCTCTCACGTTCCTAACAAAGGTGAGCAGATGCTTCGCTATTATGGCTACTATAGCAACGTGGCGCGCGGAAAACGGAAAAAAGCCGATGCCTGTGGCAAAAGCCCCTCCCATTGATGTTTTTCCTGTATATGACGATCCGCCGGGACCCATTGCTGATGATTATATTATCGACCCGGATTACCCCGCCAAGGCCTACTTTTAGAAAAGATCTTCATGCGGGCAGACAGGTAGCCGACGTCTAAAATCCTCGATTTTTTGGCAGTTTGAATAAAAATACCGGGTTGACAATAAGGCTGGCATCTCGTATTTGAATTTCAGTCGCCGGTATCCGAATTAGAACTGCCATTGCATGCCTAACTGTACCATATGTTGTTCTTCATTCGATTGCCGCGCACAATTGGAGTTTTTGCTTATTTCGCCTCAGAAAAGGGAGTTCTTATCAATAATGTTTAGAGACGAAAAAATACCATATTTCCTTTTTGCAAGTATATCCGTCATTTATATCCTTTCCTGGACCATGGCTTGTTCAAGGGGCCTTACCAGCACACTGGAAGGAGAGTCTGCACAGACTGCGCGAGAGTTCCTGCACGCCCTGGACTGGACTGTAAACCATCTGAACGGTGTAGAGGACTACGATAAACCCGCCTTCTTCTACTGGATAATAGCTTTTTTTTCACTGCTTACCGGTGGCGTAAGCGAGCTTTCTGCCAGAATTCCCTCACTGTTGAGCACCCTGATCATTATATCACTCTTCAGCCGGTACTATGACAATAATCCCCATCAGAGGCACCTGTTCCTGATGGCGGCAGCTATTTTCATAACCAGCCCAAAGGTATTCTGGATGTCTCAGATAGGCAGAATGGACATGACATTGAACATGTTCTGTTTCTCTGCCATCACCGCATTCGGATTGTACTGGAGGGAACGTGACAACTGCAGGGCACAGAAGATCTACTACTATGTCTTTTTTGTTGCCACGGCCCTGGCAGTACTCACCAAGGGGCCTGTGGGGTTCATTATCACTGGTGTTCCTGTCTTTATCTTTTTGGCTATTAAAAGGGAAAAACAGGAGCTTCTTCACTTTTTCCTTGGCAAGGGGATTGTGCTTTTTCTGATCATTTCCCTGCCATGGTTTATTAATGCGTGCATACAGACTGAAGGCGCCTTTTTTAATCGCTTTTTCCTCGAAGAAAACCTTTCCAGGTTTGGAAACCTATTCAGTGCTATTGAATTCAAGGAGTTCAACAGATCTCCATTTAATCGTTATTTTGTCTACCTGTTGGGAGGATTTTTCCCGTGGAGTATTCTGCTCCCGGGTTTTTTATTTGCATTAATAAGACGCACATACAGGCCTGATGATTCTGACCTTATCATCATAACGTACATTCTCTGGATTTTCTGCTTTTTTTCTCTTTCAGGCGTTAAAAGAAGTGACTACATCCTTCCTCTTTATCCAGCAGCATCACTCATGGTTGCAAGATACCTTTTCCAAAACTTTAGCCTTAAAGGCATTACCAAGTTCGCTTTTTCACTGGCTGCTTTCTTTTCTATATCAGTCATGATCACCGGATCTGTGCCCATTATTCTTTCCACTACAAAAGGTCTATCCCTTGCCTCTCAATATATACCAAAGGCACTAAGCCAAGAGTTGATCAGATATGCCGAACATCCTGAAACAGTAGTTCCTTTTGCTGTTTTTTCCCTAATTATTATATTAACACTTCCTTTTCTTGCAATGAGAAACAAGTCCTTTAACGTCATGTTTGCTTCTATAACAGGAATATTGGCAGCGTTCTATGTTTATGCTGTAGTGGCAATATTCCCGGTTATTTATGCAAATAAGGATATGCGGCCATATTGTAAAGAAATCAGTATATTAATTGGAACAGATCAGGTCTATTCGTATAGATTTTGGGATGAAGAGATTGTATTTTATTTGAACAGGTTCATTAATAAAATAGATGCTGAAGAGTTGAGAAGATTAATGAACCAGAAAGAGCAAAGGATTTTTCTCCTGGTACGTGAAGAAAATTTGGAAGAACTGCAAATAAAAACATCTGGTATCCCGTTTGTGTATAATAAAAAGATGCCTGCTTGGAGAAGAATTTATCTTATATCTAACAGACCCTTCTGAGCATTTTTATGGTAATAAAGAGTGTTTGTTTCTTTATCGAATTTGGAAGTTATTCTCAAATCTTCAGATAATTTATTGCCTGTATTCTCTACTAAAGAGACAGTATGTTTTTCATCAACTAATTGTATTGCAGAAACAGGTTGTTGGAATTCCTTTCCAATTTAGAAAAGATCTTCATGCGGGCAGACAGGTAGCCGACGTCTAAAATCCTCGATTTTTTGGCAGTTTGAATAAAAATACCGGGTTGACAATAAGGCTGGCATCTCGTATTTGAATTTCAGTCGCCGGTATCCGAATTAGAACTGCCATTGCATGCCTAACTGTACCATATGTTGTTCTTCATTCGATTGCCGCGCACAATTGGAGTTTTTGCTTATTTCGCCTCAGAAAAGGGAGTTCTTATCAATTTCTACCATTTTCGCGCCTGAATCGCGCTTACAGCTTTGCCATTAAATAGTTTTAATGTCTTCGGCAGGCTTTGATACTCCCCGTCATGGTGAATGTTGTTTTCTTAACCGATGAAGATGACAGGAACATTAAAAAACAATTAATTTTTTTTAACTTTAAAAATTATCTTTTTGGCATATATATACTCAGGGAATTCGCCCCAATTGGCCTCCGGCCCATAGGGCCTACGCCCCGGAGGGAATGATGGCCCCGGTAAAATAGAAAAAAGTTTCACCCCGGTTAAACAAATTCCTGGTTTAACTGGGCAGGTTGGATAAAAATGGTGGGTTTTAAGGTTTCATGGGAGATTTTTATTCTGTCCGCACCGGTATAGGCCCCGGCACCATTTTCCCCATGACCTTTGCGCTTTTTCGCTACCGCTCAAAAGCTACGCTCAGGATGACAGTCTTTGTTTACGGAAAAAATGCGCCCAAAAATCCGTTATAAGTAGCAACATACTGAGACCTTTGAAAAACGTTCTGTTTTGTTCAAGGCCAAGGACAATTCTGCAGGATAGCAGAATTGGACAGCTGTCAAGCTGCCCGTAAGGGCGAGGGGCATGGACGCCCCGAGTCAACGCGAAAATTTTAACCACAGGAATACATTGAGTATTTTGAGGATTAAAATTTGAGCCTGACGCCGGAATTGGGCAAAAGGGGGCGTTTTGCAAAGGTCTCATACTCAATTTATGGAGTTTTTATGGTCGAGAAAAAGAACATCGGGAAAGATGTCTTGCTCGTGTTTTTGTTGGGACTGGCGCTTTTTTGCACGGTAGATTTCACCGGGGAGTTCATCCAGTTCAAATGCCGCTTCGGGCTTTTTGCCAGGGAAATGATGCAGCATGGCATCAGCCCTTATCCTACCGTATACGGAAAACCTTATCCCGATTACACCGCCGGCCAGACCATACTGATATGGCTCGTGTCCCGGGTTTTCGGGAAAGTCACATTCTTCACTTCCGTCTTTCCCACTGCCATGGCTGCAGCGCTCACCCTCTGCATCATCTATCTCATCGGCGCGACACATTCCCGCCGTCTTGGCGCCTGCGCGGTACTTTTCGAACTGGGCACGTTTTTTTTCTTCTCCACGGCAAGGACTCCCTCTCCGGATCATTTCGTGACGACCGTGACCGCTCTTTGTTTTTACATCGTTTACTCGTCCGACATTTACGACGCCAGAAAGCGGCTACGACTGCTTCCGCTTGCGCTGGCAGCAGGATTTGCGTTCAGGGGGCCGATAGGGCTGGTCGTGCCGGCTTCCGTCGTGTGGATCTACTACCTGATCGTCAAAAATTCTCGAAGGTTGCTCCGGTTTTCCATTTACGCCACCGCATTGCTGGCTCTGTGCAGCTTCGTGCTGTTGTACCTGGCCTATTTGCAGGGGGGAATGGAATTCGTGGACCATGTCTTGAACTCGCAAGCCTTGGGCAGAGTGGTCAACGTAAAGCGAAAGCCCCTGTATTATTATCTGGTCCGCGGGCTCGGGTCGTACGCAATTGCTTTCCCCATTTTTATCCTGGTGTTGACGGCATACTGGCGAAAGTTGTGGGAAGGCGATCGAGACAAGTACGTAGTGCTGCTCAAAGCGCTGGCGGGCTGGGCATTTGTCATACTGGCGGGGCTCAGCATACCCGCGGCCAAGAAAACTCGCTACATACTTCCGATAGCTCCCGCGATTTCTCTCGCCGCCGCCTACTTGTTCCTGGACGTGCACAAGAGCGAGCTGCTCCGCAAAGTCCGCGCCGCGCTTATCAAATTTTGCCGGTCGGCGCCATTTTTTTGCGCGGCGTTCGTGTTGGCAGGCTATTTTGCCTTAAAGACCGGCTTTGTCAGCGAGACGCTTTTGAAAAAGCACGTTTCGCTGGACACGAGCGTCGTTTCCTCGCTGGTGCCTTTCTTGATTTTCGTTCTGCTGGGAATTGTGACACTGGTTTTGCCGAAAAAATTTCCGGACGGCAAATCGCAGGAACTCGCATTTTTCGCGACGGGAATCTCGTGTCTCGCCGTCGCTTACATATTCGTGGTCGAGCCCGTCAACATCGCCTTTGAATCCACGAAACCTTTCATGAAGAAAGTGGAGCCTTTTCGCGAGAAAAAAGACGCGCTCGTGTTTTACCGGGTGGGCCCGGACGGCGACGACGTCAAATACGTGGTAAACCTGGACAAAATTTTGACGCCCGTATTTACAAGCGATCCGCGGGAGATTCTCCAATTGGAACAGGGGAAAGTCGTCATCACCGGAAAAGAAAATTTTTCCGAATTGCCGGAGTCCGTCTCGATAAAAATCGAAAAAATCGCCGAAGGCAGGATAGGCCATCACGTGTACGTCGCTTTCAAAGTCAACAACACCTGAGTGCAAATGGTGTCACCCATTAAAGGGCGGGTCAAGAGAAAAAACACCCCCCCTATGCAAAAAATATACTTTTTTCGCTTGACCCTTGATGGATTCGTAAAAAGCCCGAATTTGGAAACTGATATTGTAGCTAAAGTTAAATATTCCGGACTTTTTACGAATCCATCAATTTCCCATAGGAAAAGTGCGTAATAACCTGCCATTCTTCAAAGAATTGGCCTATAATAATTTTACACAATTAACTTGACACTACCGAGATCGTGATTTAGTCAAGTTTGAAACCATGTACACACTTTTGAACGTTACCAATATTGTATCCAGACTCCTTACGAAAAAAAATATGCCGCCAACCATAACTGGCGGTCGGCAGTGAACACCAGACTAACGTTACCACCGACCAACAAAGAATTTATTTTGAAAATATTTGAAAAAATATCAAATTTTAAACTCATTATTTTAGTATCAATATTTTTAGTGCTATTTGACAATATTGCATTTTTTAGAAATGCTATTAATGTTTATCCCGTCTCGCTGAATAATATAATTTTTTTAGGTTCTTTAGCAGTTGTATTAACAAGTTTTATAACTTTATTGCTCACTCTTGTTTGCTCAAAATATACTACCAAGCCTATTTTGGTTTCTATATTATTACTATCTTCTATCGTCAGCTATTTCATGAACACCTATAATACAGTTTTTGACACCAGTATGTTAAGGAATATACTACAAACAAACGTTAACGAATCCCTTGACCTGTTTAATTTCAAACTAGTTTTATATTTTATGTTACTTGGTGTATTACCATCAATATTCATATATAAAATAAATATAACCTATGGCTCTATAAAAACTGAATTAACATCAAAATTAAAAATAATTTTGATGTCATTATTTATAATTATTTCAACCGGCCTGAGTCTAAGTAAATTTTACACGTCTTTTTTAAGAGAAAATAAACCATTAAGATACTATACGAACCCGACATACTATATATACTCTATTGGCAAATATATAAATATTGCATTTGGGAGTGACAAAGTATCTATAAAGCAGATTGGTACAGATGCAGAAAAACCGTCGATTGATATAGACAGAGAGTTAATCGTTTTGGTCGTTGGGGAAGCAGCCAGAGCAGATCATTTTTCGCTCAACGGTTACCCAAGAGAGACAAATCCATTACTTAAAAAAGAAGATATTATTAATTTTCCTGTTATGTATTCATGTGGTACATCAACAACGTTATCTGTACCTTGTATGTTTTCAATCTTTGGCAGAAAGAATTATAGTGACAAAAAAGCAAAATCTACCGAAAACCTACTTGATGTATTAAGTCATGCCGGAATAAATATTCTATGGAGAGACAATAATTCAGATTCAAAAGCTGTAGCTTTGAGAGTTCCGTATGAGGATTACCAGAACCCACAGCTTAATCCAATCTGCGATATTGAATGCAGAGATGAAGGGATGTTGGAGGGATTACAAGAGTACATCGACAAACAAAAACATGGTGATATATTAATAGTGCTTCACCAAATGGGTAATCACGGCCCGGCCTATTACAAAAGATACCCCGTAAATTTTGAAAAATTTACGCCTGTTTGCCAAACAAACCAGATTGAAAAATGTACAAAAGACGAAATAATAAATGCCTATGATAATGCTATATTATATACAGACTACTTTTTATCAAAAGTGATAAATTTGCTTAAGCAAAACTCAAATAGATTTGAGACAGCAATGGTGTATCTTAGTGATCATGGAGAGTCCCTTGGAGAAAACGGCTTGTATTTACATGGATTACCATATGTTATGGCTCCGGACACTCAAAAACACATTGCAGCTATTATGTGGTTTGGAGATAATTTTAAAATTGATAAAAAATCATTAAAGGCAATATCATCAAAAAAGTTTTCACATGATAATCTTTTTCATACAATTTTAGGATTAATGGAAGTGAACACATCCGTCTATAATAAAAATATGGACATCATCAATTATGCTAACTAGACGTCTCGGTAATTCTACAACTTATTGAAAATACTTATTATTTAATGGCAACCTGTTTTTGCCATCAGAATGGAAGGATGGAATGCTGGCCTCCGGCTCGTAGCGCCTACGGCTCGGGGAGAATATTGAGCATCAAGGCGGAAATAAACCATTCTAATTGTAAAAAAAAACTCCTTTCCTTCAACTTCGTTCAGGACAAGCTCACCCATCATTCCATTACTCCATCATTCCACTATTCCAATCGGGGCGAAGCCCCTAAGTTCCTATCCATGAAATACATCTAGTTTTCAATTACAGAATGAACTACGGACAAAAGCATAATTTTATGACGCTTTAAATTTCTTTGATATAAAATTTCAAGTTCCTGAGGATAAACAACTTCATTAAATAGAGCCGGATCAATATCATATGCGATGATAAGCAGTTTAGGATTTTCTAATATTTTGAATTTCAGCTCCTCTTTTGACCATGCCATAGGCACTTTCCGGTTAAAGTGAAAATATGCTGCGCCTTGAACAATTTCTCCGGGAAAATAGAGAATTATTTCTTTCTCTTCCCACTCCGGCTTAAATCCGTTGAAAAAAGGCTGAAGAGAACCGGAGTAAATTTTCGGACAAATAACGGAATGATAGATCACCAAGATGAATATTGCGTAGCAGCAAAGAAAAAACACCATGGCATGTCGCCGTATGCTGAACTTTTTCGTGAAGAAAAAGAAAAGTGTTCCAAAAAGAAAAGCCAAGCCAATCAAACTCATACCAAGGATAAACTTACTCTTAACAAAGGCGACAATGACACTTGTAATAAGACAAATAAATCCCAGGCATGGAAGAAATTGCAAAGCAACCTTTTCCGGCCACGGAATTTTTGCCATAGTTGCCGTCTGCTTCCACCATAAGGCAGCCATTAAAGCAAGTGATGGATAGATAGGTCCAAGATAAACATTGCGCTTGGCTGAGGCTATGGATAGAACTATAAAAACGGTCACAAACCAGATTTTGGGAAGCAGGGCATTTGACAGATATCTCCCTTCTCCTTTTCCGGGAAAAGACAGAAAGTTACGCCACAAAATAATGGGAAGGAAAAGTGTCCACGGAAACAAAAGATAAAAAATCGGTACCACATAATAGAATGAAGATTGAGCATGAACCGTAGAGGAGGAGAGAAAACGCCACAGGCTCTGTTGCCAGACTTCGTAAAGAAGATCAAGTCCTTCTACTCGATACAGGCAAAAGGTCCATCCAAGAACAGGCAAAGCAAAAATCGGAATCCCCCACCAGGGATGCAGTTTTAATATAAGCGAAAAATCTCTCTTGCATAAAATAAAAACCCCTGCGATTACGGCAGGCAGGCCAATACCAATAAGACCCTTGGTTAAAAAAGCGCCGGCCATTCCAAGATAGAAAAGGATAAAATATAGAAACGGCTTTCTTTCAGCATAATATCCGGCAACAAAACCATACAGACTCAACGTAATCCAGAATAAAAGAGACGGATCTACCCGGAGTGTTGAGTTTAAACTAATAAATCCAAAAGTTGCCTGCAGAAATAAAGCTGCAATAAGCCCGGTTTTTTCTCCGCCAAGGTATCTTCCTAAAAGAAAGGTTATGAATACAGTGCCCATGCCCATCAATACGGATGAAAGATGTGCAACAAAAGGTAACTTTATTCCGGTGAGCTTGAAAAGCATTACAGCAGGTATGTATCCTAAAGAGGGATATTCCAAAAAGGGATTTCCATTTAGGCGGGGCACGACATAGTTTTTCTCTAGGACCATCTCCCAGGCTATTCCGGCAACTCGCGATTCATCGTGTCCTGAAAATGTGCTGCCCGCAATGGAGCCAAATCCGACAGTCAAAGCAAAAAGCAACAAAAGAAAACGATTTAAATAAGATACATTGTCATCGGAAGGATTAATTGTGTTGGAGTCCGCGAAAATCTTTTCACCTGTCATTGCTGCACTTTCCTTATGATGAGACATCCGGAGCTGTGTTGTAATGCACACAGCCACTTGCCGGTTTTAGGTGTAGCTTCGATAATATTTATATATTCCAAAAAAATAATTTTGAAAGTTAAAAAAAATTAATTTTTTTTTATTGTTAATGTCATCTTTATCGTTTAAGAAAACAACAGTCACCATGACAGCGGGTGGTAAAGCCTAACCCAGACATTGAAACCGTTTTATGCCGGCAGTGTAAGCCCTGCTTATTTAACGCCCTGGTTTACCGAAATATCAAGAAATAAACAAATTCTCAGATTATTAAGCCATATCAGTAAAGAAATGAAAAGCCATATTGTTTTCCCTTTTATCAACAAAAACCAGGAAAATATACAATATGCTGTTTTAATTTTTGCATGCATAGCTCTATGCTTTACAGGTATATTTAATCGCGATCTATGGACTCCCGACGAACCCAGAGTCGCTGCCATATCCCTGGAGATGAGCCGTAGCGGCAACTTTATTATACCTTATCTGGCCGGAGAACCGTTCATAGAGAAGCCGCCGCTGCATTTTGCATTAGCGGCGGGGTTAACGCGCATTTTTGGCGCAACTATCGGAAATACCGGGGCTATAAGGCTGTTATCGGCGCTTATGGCTATGGGTACGCTGGCAGTGACGTTTCTTCTGGCGAAACGCCTCGGCGGGATGACGCTTGCCCTGCCGTCAGCGATTATCCTGGCAACCATGCCCGGTTTTATCGATAACTTTCACCGGATTAGAGTTGACCCGTCCCTGGCCTTTTTTGTGGCCGCTGCAATCTGGTGTTTTGCCGAAGTATATGTTGCAGACCGACGCTGGTACTGCCTCCCGGCGGGTTTGTTTACGGCTGCCGCATTCCTTGTTAAGGGATTTATCGGTCCGGTGCTGATTGGCATGGGATGGTTGGGACTGGCAATACCCTGGGGAATCAAAAGGATCCGGGGAGAGGGAAAACCGCCGTTTTACGCGTGTGTTCATGGTGTTGGTGTCCTCCTGTTCGTAATTTTAATAGGATCTTGGATGGCGCTCTTTCGGTTAAAAGGCGGAGCCGATCTGTGGAATATGTGGTTCTGGGAAAATCAGGCGGGAAGGCTTCTCGGTACATCACAGGAATTCAGCCATCTGCGGCCGGGAAAACCGTATTACTATCTCATCGCCCTTGCCATGTATGGGATTCCATGGCTCTCGGCTATTTTTCTCTGGGTATGGTCTTTTTTCAGAGACCTCTTCAAACGACACTCTATCTCTGCTACCCGGGTGTTTCTTCTGGTCTGGAGTTTTGGAACATTGGTGTTACTTACCCTGTCGGTCACCAAACGTGCGGTTTACCTGACACCGGCTCTGCCCGCATTTGCGATTATGGGAGCCGATGTTTTCAAAAAGCTTCTCCCCAAATGGTGCCGGGTGTTTTTTATTTGCTGGATCGGTTTATCTGTGTTAATTCTTGTTGTGCTAACCGGCTTTCCTCTGGTATCCGGCCTCTTGGCTATAAAAATTCCGCCCCAAGCCGGTGCATTCATGGCGGTATTTTCCTGGAAGAACCTGGTCGCCGGAATAGGTTTGGCGCTATGCCTGTTTTTGGCCTTCCGGCCGGGCAGGATACCCTTTTTTACCCGTGTTGCTGCAGCAACAGCCATGCTATGGATTTCCCTTTTTCTGGGACCGGTCAAAGCCGTTGATCTGGAAAAGAGCATGCAAAAAACGGTCACCGAATTTTACGCGCAAATTCCCGCGGAGCAAAGACCGAGAGTGGCCGGCCTGGATTTCAGTGAAACCATGCGTGCGTACTTTTATTATTATTGCAACTGGTCCGTACCCCAGATAAGGGACCCGGACCGGCTGCGGAAAATTATGGCCGGTATTGACCCGGAGTACGACAGCATTATTGTCCCTTACAAAAAATTGGCCCAACTGGAGCGGCTAACGCCGCATTACCGTATCATCGGCGAAAGTCATCCCAATAAAATTAACCGGAAACGAAAAACATATTGGGTAAAAGGAAGTTGAACCAGACAGGAAACATTGACCATGCGCAGTGAATTTTTACCATTTTCCCGGCCGTCGATCGGCCGGCAAGAAATAGATGCGGTCATCGAAGTATTAACCTCCGGGTGGATAACCACCGGAAAGAAAAGTGCGGAATTCGAGCAAAAAATTCGCGACTATACCGGCTGCGCCGGTGCCGTAGCGCTGTGTTCGGCAACCGGCGGAATGCACCTGTTGCTCAAGGCGTTAGATATCGGACCGGGCGATGAGGTCATTACCCCGTCAATGACCTGGGTGTCCACGGTAAACCTAACCGTTCTGGCCGGGGCCACGCCGGTGTTCGTGGATATCGACAGGGAAACTCTGATGATGAGGGCCGAATCGCTGGAAGGGAAAATCACCCCACGAACCCGACTCATCATACCGGTTCACTTTGCCGGCGCCGCGGCCGACATGGATATCATCCGCAAAACCGTATCCGCATATTCGGATCAGGACATCTTTATTGCCGAAGATGCCGCCCACGCCATGGGTACGGAGTACAAGGGAGAACGGGTGGGCCGGCAGGGCACGTCTATTTTTTCCTTCCATCCCATTAAAAATATTACCACCGGCGAAGGCGGAATGTTTTGTTCGGATGATGAGAGACTCCTTAACCGGGTGCGACAATTAAAATTTCACGGCCTGGGTGTGGATGCTTATGACCGACACACCCAGAGTCGGTCTCCCCAGGCGGAAGTAGTGGAGCCCGGCTATAAATATAATATGACCGACATCGCAGCGGTACTGGGTCTGGGGCAGTTGGCGCGAATTGAAGCGTTCAACCGGAAACGCGCGGAACTGGCCTCACTATACCTGGAAAAGATATCCGGAATCCACGAAATATTACCCCTTGCCATTCCGTCCTATCAAATGAAACATTCCTGGCATCTGTTCATTGTCCGCCTGGATATCGAAAAAGCGAGAATGGATCGCGATGAATTCATGCAAGAGTTAAAACGGAGAAATATCGGTACCGGAATTCATTTCCGCGCCGTCCATCTCCAAAAATATTACACGGAGGCCATGCAAACCCGTCGAGGAATGTTGCCCAATACCGAATGGAATTCGGACAGGATCGTATCGTTGCCTCTGTTTCCGGACATGACTGAAAAGGATGTGGACTCGGTGATAGAAGCCATAAAGGAGGTTTTAGGTTAAACCATGACAACGAATATTTCTATTGTAATTCCGGTATTCAACGAAGAAGACAATCTTAAAGAGCTTCTGGATCGATGCCTCGATGCCTGTAATAAGATGAATAAGTCATTCGAAATCATCCTTGTTGACGACGGGAGCTCTGACCGGTCGGCGGAAATCATCGCCGGGACGGCCCGAGAAAATTCAGGAAAGGTAATCGGCGTATTTCTAAACCGTAATTACGGCCAACATGCGGCGGTAACGGCCGGATTTAAAGAGTCCAGGGGCGATATTGTTGTTACACTTGATGCTGACCTGCAAAACCCGCCTGAGGAAATACCAAGGCTGGTCGAATGTATGGACAAAGGTTATGACGTGGTGGGAAGCGTACGGGTGCGCAGAAAGGATACTCTCTTTAGAAGGATAGCTTCTGCCATTATCAACAAAGGGGTACAGAAATCGACCGGTGTGATGATGCATGACTATGGCTGTATGTTACGGGCCTATCGCCGTCATATTGTTGATGCTATGCTGATGTGCAATGAGCGTAGCACTTTTATTCCGATTCTTGCCAACAGTTTTGCCCGTACCACAACAGAGATAGAAGTAAAACATGAAGCGCGCAGACAGGGGGAATCGAAATACGATTTTATGAAGCTCGTGATGCTGCAATTTGATCTGTTAACCAGTATGACAACCTTTCCACTTCGTCTTCTTAGTATGCTGGGAGGGATTGTCTCTTTAGCAGGAATCGGGTTTGGTTTTTTCCTTTTAATCATGCGTGTCCTTTACGGAGCCGTATGGGCGGCTGAAGGTGTTTTTACGCTTTTTGCGATATTATTTATTTTTGTGGGTGCTCAGTTTGTCGGAATGGGGCTGCTTGGGGAATATATAGGTAGAATTTACTATGATGTTAGGGCCCGTCCCCGTTACTTTGTGCGACGGGTTACAGGCAAAAGCAATTTTGAGTCAAAAAAAACTTATCAGGATAAACAGAACTCTGGCCGCTAAGTCGCCGACGTGAAGATAATTAAACGTCTCGGAAATTTTACAACCTATTGAACTCATAAATATTTATTGGCGCTATTGCAAGTTCGATCGGGGAATATTGGAATGATGTAAAAGAAAAAAGACAAAAATCCTCTTAAACCCAATATTCCAACATTCCACCATTCCAGTATTCCAATTGTGAGCGAAGCGAACTAAGTTCAAATCATCTGCCATCAAGGCGGAAACACACAAAGGATAACAATGAAAGCAATCATATTAGCATACCACAACATCGGTTGTATCGGAATTGAAGCACTGCTTAAAAACGGATATGAAATTGCGGCAGTTTTTACACATAATGACAACCCAAATGAAAATATCTGGTTTAACTCGGTGGCCGAACTTGCTTCAGGTAATGGAATTCCGGTTTTCGCGCCTGAGGACATAAATCATCCTTTATGGATTCAAAAAATTATTGAAATAGATCCGGATATTCTCTTTTCATTTTACTACCGTAATATGGTCGCTTCAGAAATCCTGAATATTCCTTCTTCAGGCTGTCTGAATCTGCACGGTTCTCTTTTGCCCAAATACCGCGGGCGATGCCCCATCAACTGGGTGCTGGTCAACGGTGAGACCGAAACCGGAATAACCCTTCATTACATGACTCCTCGGGCCGATGACGGCGATATTGTATGTCAGAAAAAGATTGCAATATCCGATACGGATAACGCACACACTCTTCACGAAAAGGCCGCAAAGACCGCAACCGATATATTAAACGAAATTCTACCGAAATTACGGGAAGGGACGGCTCCCCGCATTCCTCAGGATCATTCTAAGTCTTCTTATTTTGGAGCCCGCAGTGCTAAGGACGGTGAAATCGACTGGAATCGGGATGCCATTGCAATAAGGAATCTGGTGCGGGCGGTATCCCGGCCCTATCCCGGGGCTTTCAGCTATTTGGGTAACCGAAAATGTATATTCTGGTCCGTTAGCGCGGCAGAAGGAAATAGCGAAAGGCCAGCTACCATTCTTTCTACGGTTCCGTTCGTGATTGCCTGCGGCAAAGGCGCCATACAGGTTGATTTTGGCCAGTTCGAAGGTGGGATATTCATGAGCGGTTTACAGCTTGCTGAAGAAATGCACCTTGTTGCAGGCATGAAATTTGGCAAACATAAAGGGAGCCAGGTTGAAACGGCAAGAAAGAAACAGGTGCTTATCCTTGGGGTTGACGGATTCATAGGCAACCATCTCACTGAACGGCTTTTAGATAGTGGAAAATATGAAGTTCACGGTATGGACTTAGGGGCACATTCCATTCAGCGTTTCGTGGGAGTGCCAGGGTTCCATTTTTCCGAAGGGGATATTTCCATCCATCGTGAATGGATAGAATATCATGTAAGAAAATGCGATATAGTTCTTCCTCTTGTTGCCATTGCAACACCTGTTGAATATACCCGTAACCCTTTGAAGGTATTCAAACTCGATTTTGAAGAGAACCTGCATATTGTCCGCTACTGTGTCAAATACGGCAAAAGAATACTGTTCCCTTCTACCTCGGAAGTATATGGTATGTGCCGTGATCCGAAATTCAATGAAGAAAACTCACAATTAGTATTGGGCCCCATCCAAAAACAACGCTGGATTTATTCCTGCTGCAAGCAATTACTTGACAGGGTCATCTGGGCCTATGGCGCAACAGAGGGCTTGCAGTTTACTCTGTTCAGGCCTTTTAACTGGATCGGCCCACGGCTTGACAGCCTGGCATCCGCCCGTATCGGTAGTTCTCGTGCCATTACCCAGTTGATTTTAAATCTTGCCGACGGGACTCCGATTCAGCTCGTTGACGGCGGCAGCCAAAAACGGTGTTTTACTGATGTAAAAGATGGTGTTGAATGTCTGTACAGGATTATTGAAAACCGGAACGGTTGTTGCGACGGCAAGATTATCAACATCGGAAATCCAGACAATGAAGCGAGCATCAAGGACCTGGCCGACATTCTAGTGGAAAAATTTCATCAACATCCTTTGTGCAAAGAATTCCCTCCCTTTGCAGGTATCAGCAAGGTGGAAAGCAAAACCTTTTACGGGTCAGGCTACGAGGATGTAAAGCACAGAAAACCTTGTATAGATAATGCCCGACGTTATTTAAAATGGGAACCCAAGATAAATATTGAGCAATCGGTTGAAGAAACCCTTGATTTCTTTCTAAAAGAAGCGATCCGGACAGGAGAATGCGGCACCAGCCGGCCTTGTGACCTTTAGCCCGGATAAACTAACATTGTATCGGTATATATGAAAACAGGTTTACGTATTGACGTTGACACATTCAGGGGAACCAAAATTGGTGTGCCGAATTTGTGCAGGATTCTTGCCGGTTACTCTATACGTGCATCATTCTTTTTTTCTGTTGGTCCGGATAATATGGGGCGTCACTTGTGGCGTCTGCTGCGCCCCGCCTTTTTTAAAAAAATGCTGCGCTCAAATGCGGCAAGCTTGTATGGCTGGGATATTCTGCTTAAAGGGACTTTTCTTCCGGGGCCGGTTATCGGGAAAAGACTGGCCAATATAATACGTTCTGCCGCGAACCAGGGTCACGAAATCGGTTTGCACGCCTGGGATCATCACGCCTGGCAGGTCCATATCGACAGGATGGATCAGCAGGCTATAAGGCATCACCTTCGCAAAGGGGTTGATCAGCTTGCATCTATTCTCGGCAAGATTCCGGTTTGCTCGGCTTCCCCGGCATGGAAATGCAATGACCTTGTACTAATGGAAAAAGAGAGATTCCCTTTTGTTTATAACAGTGATTGCAGGGGCGAAAGTATTTTTCTCCCCCTGGTTGACGGGAAGAAACTCTCGCAACCCCAGATTCCCGTGACATTGCCTACCTATGATGAAGTAATCGGAAGAAAAGGGATATCGGATAGTAATTACAATGAATATATATTGTCTCTGATGAAACCGGAGAAATTGAATGTCCTGACTATTCATGCAGAAGTCGAGGGAATATTCTGTGCTGAAATGTTCGAACACTTTTTAAAGACAGCCCTGTCAAGAAAAATATCCTTTATCCCTCTGGGAACATTTTTACAGGAACAAATGCCCACAGACTATGCTACCCTTGTGGCTGGAAAGATTCGCGGCAGAGAAGGACGGGTTGCATACCAGGCACAAGATAATACTTGATAGAATTCTGTATTAGATTTAAAATTGATGCATTCGTAAAAAGTCTTTTGCGAGTGACTTTGACCATTTTGAGAAAATTCAAAGGTCCATTTGCTTAACTAATAATAGCAGAATCGTCAATTGAATAAAATATCGGATACTGACATGAAACAAATTTTCAGTCTATTTTTTATGATTCTTCTCGTGCTCTGCCTGGCATCCCCTCTCCGGATTGGCGCGGCCACTGCCGATGATATCCGCAAACCCGCATATGCAGGCAGTTTTTATCCTGGGACACGGTCCGAATTGACGTCTATTATCGAACAACTCACCAGCCGGGTGAACCAGACACATGTTCAACACCCTCCCCATACGTCACTAAAAGCCCTCATTATGCCCCATGCCGGTTATATTTATTCAGGATTGACAGCGGCACATATCTCACTGGTATTAAAGGAAAATCAATTCAAAAGAGTCATCGTAATGGCGCCGGATCATCGTGTGGGTTTCAAAGGCTGCGCTATCAGCGATGTGAGCGCCTATGAAACTCCTCTGGGTCTGATTCCGCTGAATCAAGATGCGGCAATGCTGCGGGGTAATAAATACCTGTTTCAAGCGATTCCGGCTTCCGACCGGCTTGAGTATTCAGTGGAAGTGGTTCTCCCTTTTCTTCAATATTTTCTAAAAAAATTTGAACTTATTCCCATGGTCTTTGGTCAGGGCAGTGATCTTGCGGACCGGGTTTCGGCGGCTCTCGACCCTTTAATTGATCAAAACACACTGCTGGTGGTCAGTTCGGATTTGTCCCACTATCTTTCGTATCAAGAAGCGGTTGCCAGAGACCGGGAAACCATCAATATGATATTAAAACTTGACGCCGGTAAACTGGTAACGCGTGAAAATGCAGCCTGCGGCAAAATACCGATTCTGGTTGTGATAAATATGGCTCGCCGACACGGATGGCAACCGGTTCTTCTCCACTATTCAAACAGCGGAGACACGGCAGGAGATCGCTCAAGGGTTGTCGGTTATGCAGCCATAGCTTTTTATGGAGGTTCATCCATGCAAAACAGTATTGATTCCTCTCAGCCTTTGAAAAAGCATCAGGGGCAAGCACTGATGAAGCTGGCCCGCCAGACCATTGCGGAAAGGCTGGGTAAAAAATCCATCACCGTTGATCCCGATGCCATGGCCGACATCGTTTTTCAGGATCACAGGGGCACCTTTGTAACGCTTACCATTAACAAACAGTTGCGCGGTTGTATCGGCAACCTGGATTCCACTGAATCGATCCTGGCCGGAATAAAGCGTAACGCCGTCAATGCCGCTTTCCACGATCCCCGTTTCTCCCCTTTGAAAGCCCATGAACTCGATCGGGTGGATATTGAGATCAGTATCCTTACCGAGCCGCATCGTCTGGAATATCGGGACAGCAAAGATTTACTTTCCAAACTTC
Source organism: uncultured Desulfobacteraceae bacterium (assembly GCA_964492995.1). Classification (GTDB taxonomy): domain Bacteria; phylum Desulfobacterota; class Desulfobacteria; order Desulfobacterales; family UBA11574; genus S5133MH16. The sequence goes on from CAZBOB010000010.1 coordinate 38,041, forward strand.
GGGTCCATGTGGACGGCGTTATCCTTAGCAAGGGGCCGGCAAGCGCCACTTTTTTGCCCCAGGTCTGGGAGCAATTGCCCCGGCCTGATCAGTTTCTTTCGCACCTTTGTATGAAAGCCGGGCTGCCTGCCGATGACTGGAAGAAAAGTCGCCTTGACATTTTGACCTATCAGGTTCAATATTTTGAAGAGAAAAAGTGAACGTGCCATAACACGGGTGGTCATTGCTACGGGAATTTCCTCTGTAGTGACTCAGTTATTGATCATTCGTGAATTTTTAGCACAATTCCAGGGCAATGAGTTCGTCATTGCCCTGATTCTTTTCAACTGGCTGATCCTTGGCGGGATCGGCACTCTCCTGGCCCGATGGGTTACAAGGCGCTTGTGGAAGGCCACCGTCAACCGCCTGGGCTGGCTCTCCCTTGTTCTGGCAGGTCTGCCTGCTGTCCAAATTCTGATCATTCGCCAGTTTCGTGATGTTTTTTTTATTCACGGAAGCTCGGTGGGATTTTATCCCACCCTAACCTTTACCTTTTTTACCATTGCGCCCTATTGCCTGGTGCTTGGCTTTGTCCTCCCTTACAGTCTTTTTGTCATAAGAACCGAAAATCCGGATTATCCGGGTACCCGCATATATATTATTGACAATATTGGAGATGTGTCCGGCGGCGCCCTGTTTTCCTTTGCCCTTGTTTTTCTGGTTACCCCTTTACAGGCCGTATGTTTAGCAAATTTACTGCTGGTGCTGTCAACCTGTCTCCTGTTTCGTGTCTCTTCCCGGCATCATCCGGCGGTTTATTTGGGGACGGGTGTTACGGTTGCCATTCTGGCTGTCGGTATTTTTTTGGAACCCACATCTCTCGACCCTTCGAAAGGCAAACTGGTTTTTTACAGCGAATCTCGTTACGGCCGGATCCAAGTTCAGCAAGACCGGGACCAGTTTACGCTGTTTGTGAGCGGCAACCCGCTGTATGGTAATCAGAATCTGAGCATGGCCGAAGAGACCATCCATTACCCTTTGGCTCAATTACATCAGATTAATAATATTCTTCTGATTTCTGCCCAAGGCGGTATGATGGTTGAACTGGAAAAATATAAGCCGTCCTCGGTCGATTATGTGGAACTTGATCCACAGATTGCAAATGTTCAATTCCGGTTTGGGTTGATAAAAAAGATTCCCGGCCTGAATGTAATTCATCAGGACGGTCGGGCTTATCTGGCAGGTTCTGATAAAATCTACGACGCTATAATTGTCAATCTGAGTGAACCCGATACGTTTCAACTCAACCGATTTTTTACAGACAGATTTTTTGCCCTGGCCAGACGTCACCTGGCCAAACATGGGGTATTGAGTTTTGCCATGAAGGGATATGATAATTACCTGGCTGAACCCCAGCGCCGGAAGCTTTCCTCACTGTATAATACCGTAACCGACTATTTCGACAATGTCCTGTTACTGCCGGGTCAAAAGATTTTTTTTCTGTGCGGTTCTCAACCCCTTAGGACCGATATTCCCGCACTTCTGGCTAAAAAAGGTATTCATACCCGCTACATCAGAGGGTATTATTACGGCAATCTGACCCATGAAAGAATCGAGCGCTTAAATGCCCTGATAGATCCGACGGCTCCTAAAAACAGAGATTATTCTCCCCAGTTGATGCGTTTGATGTTTATGCAGTGGTTTGCAAAGTTTTCTACTTCACCCACGGGTTTTATCGTGGTTTTGGCGATACTTAGCCTGATCTACCTGATACGGATCAGTGCCGAAGAGTTTGTTCTTTTTTCCACAGGTTTCACGGTAATGGGAAGCGAAATCCTGGTAATATTTGCATTTCAAATCTTCTTCGGTTATATTTATCTGCAAATCGGTATGATTGTCACCGTTTTCCTTGCCGGCCTTTTGCCCGGGGCCTGGTTCGGCGATAGACTTCGTTACAAAAGCAAACAGACCCTGGCAGTTGCCGATGGTCTGCTGATTGTCCTGATGGGTCTGCTCATCATCGTTCTAAAACAGGGTGGGGATTATCTGCCGGTAGCTTTTTTTCTTGTTTTCGGTTTTGTGATTTCGCTGATCTGCGGTTTTCAGTTTCCGGTTGCTCTTTATCTACGGGGCGGCGACGCCCCGGCAGTGACCCGAACCTTTTCTGCCGATCTTATCGGAGCCGCCTGTGGAACCCTGGTCACAAACGTCGTATTGATCCCCTATTGCGGGATCATCTGGTCTGCGGCCGGTTTGATCGGGCTTAAGCTTTGCAGTTTAATTGTTATGGTTGTGCTTCATGAAAAAAATTAGTCGACGTCATTTTCTTTATTGTAGTGCGGGATTTCTTTGCAGTGCGGTTCAGGCCAATGCGTTCTGGCCCTTTTCCGCAGAAGCGGGTGCGGCGGCAGGACCGGCAGATATCCGCGGCCATGTTTTTAAAGGAGATGCACCTGAAAAATTGTGGAAATGGACTCACGAGGGATATTTTTATACAAAGCTGGACAACAAGCTGGTAATGTGTGGTATCTGCCCCAACAGGTGTTTGTTATCACCCGGTGACCGCAGTGTCTGCCGTTCCAGGATCAATATGGACGGCACCCTTTACAGCCTGACATACGGCAATCCTTGCAGTATGAATGTGGATCCCATTGAAAAAAAACCGCTGTATCATTTCAAAGCACGGTCAAAAGCCTTTTCCATCGCCACTACCGGCTGCAATTTTCGCTGTTTGAATTGCCAGAACTGGGAAATTTCCCAGGCCAAACCTCATGAAGTCCGCCATTACGAGCTTTTTCCTGCCGATGTCGTAAAAACCGCACAGAGCACCGGCTGCGAGTCCATCGCCTACACATATTCCGAAGCCACTACTTTTTTTGAGTATATGATAGATACCGCCCGACTGGCCAGAGATAGCAAAATTGCTAATTTATGGATTTCAAACGGTTACATTAATCAAAAACCTCTGCTAAAACTGTGCGAAGTTCTTGACGCTGCCAATGTAAATCTCAAATCGTTCAGCGATGCCATCTACCGGAAATTGAACGGCGGCCGTTTGCAACCGGTTTTAAATACATTCAAAACACTGCACGAACAGGGAGTCCATTTTGAAATGACGACCCTAATTGTTCCGGGGTATGTGGATGATGCCGAAATGGTAAAACAGATGTGCCGGTGGATTCTTACAAACCTCGGGCCTGATTATCCTTTGCACTTTCTACGTTTTTTTCCCAGATACAAACTCGACCGTCTGCCTTCCACTCCAATCTCAACCCTTGTCCGGTTTCGCAAGCTTGCCATGGCTGAAGGAATCCACTATGTCTATGTGGGCAACGCTTCCTATCCGGAGGGAAACAACACCTATTGCCACAATTGTAAAAAACTGCTAATTGAGCGGATCGGCTATTTCATACCGACTTACAACCTGGACGGAAATCGATGCAAATATTGCCGGACCGTTATACCCGGACGCTGGACATAGTAAAGATCCTGGCCCAGAGAACCAGGTTTTTTATGACTAAACAAATCATCATTTGTTGGAGAATCAATAATGTATGGCTTTTACGGCAGATTTTTAAAAGTCGATCTAACCGATAGAACATATGATATCGCGACCTTAACGGATACCGTGCTTTTGAAATACCTTGGCGGCAAGGGGCTGGCTTCATATCTCCTTTATTCAATGAATCCGGAAGGCGTTGACCCGCTCTCACCGAACAACTGCCTGATTTTCGCAACCGGTCCGATCACAAACAGCATAATATGGGGCTCAAGCCGGTACGGAGTCTATACCAAGTCACCCCAGACCGGTTTTTATTCTGAATCTTACGCGGGTGGAAAAGTGCCTGAAGCGATTGATTCAGCAGGATTTGACGCTATCGTCTTCACGGGCAAAAGCAAGCGCCCGGCAGTCATTGTCATAGTGCCTGAAGGAGTAGAATTCCATGATGCCACCGATATTTGGGGAATGAATACTTATGAAACCGAAAATACCGTAAACGGAAAATTCGGCAAAGGAGCAAGAAAATCCGGAGCCGTGGTTATCGGTCCGGCAGGAGAAAACCTTGTTCGATTTGCTGTTATCGAAAACGACTACTGGCGTTCCGCCGGAAGGACCGGCGTAGGGACCGTCATGGGTTCAAAAAATCTTAAGGCAATCGTCTTTAAGGGCAATAAAAAACGTCCGCTTTTTAATGAAAAACGAGTGAGAACGTTTTCAAAGGAACTTGCTGCAGAATCAAAAGACAATCCTGTTGTTCAGGCTTACAAAAAGATGGGTACACCGATGATGGTCGAGTCCGTCAATAAGATAAAGGCATTCCCGACCCGTTACTGGTCTGAAGGTTTTTTTGATAAATGGAAAAATATCAGTGCTGAGGCCTTGCATAATCAGTGCAACGTTCAGCCCCGTGCCTGCGCTAAATGTTTTATCGCTTGCGGCAGGATGACAACTGTGCTGAACGGCCCCTATGCCGGCCTAAAGATCGAAGGACCTGAATATGAGACCATTTTTGCCTTTGGCGGTCTCTGCATGATCGACAGTATTGAAGAAATAGCCTATTTAAATGATATCTGCGACCGTCTGGGTATGGATACAATATCCGCAGGAAATCTCTGTGGATTTACAATTGAGGCTGCCAGAAGGAAAAAAATCGATTTTCAGATAGAATATGGAGATGTGGATGCCATCGCCGGTTTGCTAAAAAAGATCGCAACGAGACAGGGCATCGGTGACGTTCTGGCCCGCGGGATTAGACATGCGGCACAGACCTGGAACATGGAAGACATGGCTGTGCATGTTAAAGGGCTTGAACTGCCCGGTTATGATCCCAGAGTTCTCAAGGGATCTGGGCTTGCTTTTGCCACAGCCGACCGTGGGGCATGCCATTTAAGGGCGACTTTCCATAACCCTGAGATAAAAGGCATGATCGCCCCGGAGATTACCAAAGGGAAAGCCGAACTTTTGATCGATTTCGAAGACCGTCTGACGCTTATGGATACACTTATTCTATGCCGATTTTACAGAGATATGTATCCATGGGAGCGTCTGGGAGAAATTATCGAGATGACCACCGGCTTAAAACAGGACAAAGCCGCGTTGCGCGAAAGAGCTGCTGAAATATCGACCTTGATTCGTTGCTTTAATATACGGGAAGGCATGAAGCCTGAAGATGACAATCTCCCGAAACGCTTTTACAAAGAAAGTCTTAAATCAGGACACGGGATTAAAAAACAAGAACTAGAAACCATGCTGCAGGATTATTATAATCTTAGAGGCTGGCATAAAAACGGATTTCCTGAAGTTATGCCGAACATTTCGTGAACAGTAAAAATCCTGGCCCAGGCGCCGCCCCAGAGGGGCTCTGCCCCGGCGGAAGGACCAGGCTTTGGTTGTCCCCGAGGGGATTTGCTTTATTGAAAGTTCATTGACTTATTGAAATTCCAAATAACAAATCCCAAAAAACAAATAAATAACAATGACCGCAATTCAAAATCCCAAACAAAAAAAATAATCGCTTTGCCTCCGGCCCGGAGGGAGATTTATTTGTTATTTGACGCTTGGGATTTGTTATTTAAGACACCAAACTCCAAGGCAGAGCCGGAGAACTCTGACCTGGCTCTCCGAGCCGGAGGCCCAAAGGACCAGGTTTTTCAGGGCAAAATAAAAAAAGGGTTTTCGATTCTTGCGGGTGCTTATGTATCCAAAGACTCGGTTACTGTGGTCAGATTACTACTTGATGCGACCGAACCGCAACGGGTGCGGTTAAAGGCAGCGGAAATGATCGGTGACATAGGGGAACTGGAAGCCATAGATCCGATTAGAAGTGCCAGATTCGGCAATGAGATTATCCAAAAAAAGGTCGATGAATCTGTGAAGAAGATTCATGAACGATATTTCACCCGAGAGTGCCCTTTTTGTGCGGAAATCATAAAGAAAAGAGCAAAAATCTGCAAGCATTGCGGAAAGGATGTGGCCGGGAAGTAAAACAGTAACACAGTCAAAGTCATATGGAGAGAGCATAACATGCGGATTTGTATGAATCCATTCATTTTGTTGTTTTTCGAAAGCGTTCATCCGCCTTTCTTGAAGTTATTAGCTTTATGCAACCTTTTTGAGAGGTACGGCTGTCATTTATTCAATCGTCAGATCACTGTGTTTAGGATCAAGTGTTTGAACCACTTGTTTCATCTTCTTTTTTATTATCGATCTGTCCTCTTTTTTCGGTTCAGACCCCTTTTCACCATTACGCAATCAAATTCTCCAATAATCCACTCATTTTTAATACGATAGATGGGATAGAATCCGGTGACTTCGAACCCTGCTGCACGGTACACTGACAGTGATTCGAGATAGTCAGGCATTCCCTCATATAGCTGAACGACAGACATCTCCGATTGAAGGCCAAGCAATGCGTCTACGCAATCGCCTGCACCGCGGAAAACTTCTAGGTCAAAACCTTGGGTATCGATTTTTAAGTAGACTTGCGGCTCACGGATACCATTGATGATTTCATGAAATAAGGAATCCAAACGCCGCACTTCGACCTTTTTTACCTGTATCACATCTGCTTCTGATGTAAACCGCCGCCGTGCTTCCTCACCAGGAAAAAGAAACGATGAGAGTTCACTTGCTTTAAGTTGCTGCATCTCGAGTTGGCAGGCTTTGCCGCCCAAGGCAAAGGGAAAAATTTTCCAATCGGCATCGCTGCGGGCCAATTCCTTCAGCACGGAATAACAAAAGTCCAGAGGTTCAAAAGAAACGATTCTGCCTGAATATCCAACGCTACGCAACAGTGAACCGAACTGTCCTTTGTTGGCCCCCACGTCGATTACGCAATTGATCCCAAGCGTCCGAAGCACGATTGACAAGTGGTGCTCAAGTCGCAGGTGGCTGTGTTTGGTATTTATAAGATCATATCCGAACCACTGTACAATCTTCCGTGCGACGCTCACGCTATTTCCTTTCTTAATTATGCATGCGAGAAAAGCTTTTTCCATCGGCTTTTCTTACGTTCCGCAGCCAGCTTATTCCCAAGGTCCTCGGATAGACCGGCAAGAGCCCTAACAAGGTCTACCTCATAGATACCGCTCGAGTACCTCAACACTACGTCACCATTGGGTGAAACGACGCGATCTCGCGTCAGTTCTTGAGGGATGTCTTTGAGTGACTCTGGGAGGCCATATTCGAGAGCAAAGGACATCAAATCACTGCTATCGATTTTTCTCCCCGTTCGAATCTCCTCAAAAAGCCTTTTCAGATGATAGTTCATATTTCCCTTTTGTTCGTGGCTTGCAAGTCGCGCGGCCCAACCCAAGAGTGCCTTGGAAGTCAGCTGTGCTATGGAGCGAACAGGGAAATGCGCGAGATGTAGCTGTTCCGCATCAAGAGGGCGGATGGTCTTTTTCCGCCGTTTGCCTTTTCTAATGCCATGATTCCCCACTTTGAGAGTGATTTTTTTGTTTATAGCATATTTTCGCGGGACGAATACCTTATAAATTGGAAAAGGTTCCTCCGTACGACGATACGGAATTCGATCGAATAAGAGAGAATCATTGAGTTCGTCCTCTGCGCGCGGCACGTAGTTTCGCCAAGGGACTTGATATACTTGGTCTGGAGAAAGTTTATCAAGCAGGGGTCTCACGCTGGGGTCTTCGTCGGAAGTCAAGAATTCGTCGGCATCAAGGGGAAGGACCCAATCAGCCCCGAACTCTTGTGCTGCACGCCTCATTTGCGCCGTGCTTGCCTCGGCCTGAAGGAACTCTTGTCGAGTATTTTTGACGATCTCGACCGGTGCACCCTCAGCTTTGAGGTGATTGAGAATGGTTAACGTATCGTCGATACTAAGATGATCAATGATAATCATCTGATCCACGAACCCGAGGTGGTGTCGCACAAAGGCCTCAATAACATCGGCCTCGTTACGCACCATAGTGACACTGACAATTATCATCTCTTGAAATACCCAGAGAACAAGGACTTGCTTTTTCGTCAAAACCCATTGGCACAATAAAACATCGGTTAATTATTGACAAGAATTCCCTTTTCGAGAGCGTAATAAGAGAGAATTTAAGGTTGTGTACCGTAACAGGATGCGTCCCAATAGGTAGTAGGACCGACTACCAAACAGCGATCATACTGCGGCAACCGACAACTTAGATGCAGATAACAGATACCGTTCGTATTGTCAAGAAGGCATTTTATAACATTTCAATAAATTCCGGTATATTAAATGATAATATTGACACGCCCACTGATAATAAAATGTAAAATATCTGAAACTCGCATAAAAGTGACCCTAAAGAAAAAACAGCGCCTAACACTTTTAATACAGACCGTTTAAAAACCGGCGATTATATAATTATAAGGCTAACGGATCTTGTTTGATGTGATCATGCAACGAAAGTCTTCAAAAATATGAGTCTTAATTGTCTTCCTTGGCATCGATAATGCTTTGGGTCTCGATTCTTTCTGCATCGATCCAGAGACCTTCAAGGTCATAAAAGCTACGAACAGGTTCATAAAAAACATGAATGATCACATGACCATAATCGAGCAGAACCCAGTGCCCTTCTTTTTTGCCTTCCACACTTAACGGCGTTATACCGTGCTTCTTTAAATCCACCTGAATATGTTCCGCTATAGCCATAACCTGACGATTGGAACGTCCGCTACAGATGATAAAAACGTCGGCAATAGAAGATAGTTTTCGTACGTCGAGAACAACAAGATCGATTGCTTTTTTCCCCAAAGCGGCGTTGATATAAAGATTAAGGGGTTGGGCCGGGAAAGGGTCAGGAAGATTTGTCATAAATAAAGTCCTTTGCTTTTTATAAAGGCTTCGACGATTTCAGGTACCAGAGATTTAATTGGGCGTCCTGTTTTGATAAGCTTGCGAATTTTTGTTGATGAAATATCAACATGAGTAACATCAAAAACAAAAACCGGCTTTTTTTCTTCATGAATGTAAGATGATTGCGAAGCTGATATGTTATATCCCTCTGAAATTCTGGATTTAAGATAATCTTCAAAGGGTTTCCGCCCAAAAACCGTGGCACCTTGTCCTGCAGAGCTTCGAGACATAACAATAAAATGGACCAGTAGAAAAAGATCTTTATAGGATTTCCAGGTGTCTATCTCTAAAAAGGCGTCCAACCCCATGATGAGAAATAGCTCGGCATCCTCAGGCAAAATCGACTTAAAATGGCGAACCGTGTCGATGGTATATGAAGGCCCGGAACGTTTCAGTTCAACGTCAGAAACCGCAAATTCAGGGTGGTTTGAAAATGATAGGCGGATCATCTCTATCCGGTCTCCGGCATCCACCAGGCTGTCCGGCTCTTTGTGGGGTGGTAGTGCCGAAGGGATAATAAAAATTTTATCCAGACCAAATCCCTTTTTAACTTCCTGAATAACCTGGATATGTCCAAAATGAATCGGATTGAACGTACCGCCGAAGAGTCCTATGTGTTTCAAAAATTCTCCGTCTAACTTCTTATCTGACCATCTCCAAACACAACAAACTTGGTTGTGGTAAGTTCCTCTACTCCCATAGGTCCGAAGGCATGCAGCTTTGAGGTACTGATGCCGATCTCAGCACCCAGTCCAAGCTCTCCGCCATCGTTAAAACGTGTGGAAGCATTCACCAGAACAACGGAAGAATCCACGTCGCGCACAAAGCGCCTTGCCCTTTTATAGTTACCGGTAACAATGGCTTCCGTATGGCTGGAACTATACTTTGTGATGTGCGAGATGGCCTGATCCATATCTTTAACCACTTTGACGGCCAGAACAAGAGCTAGATATTCTTCCGGCCAATCCGCTGGGTCAGCCTTCCGGGCATCAGGCAATATCCTGCATGTTTCAGGACATCCTCTGATTTCAACACCGGCCTTTATAAAGCGATCTGCCATTTGCGGCAGGAATTCCTGCGATATTGACCGGTGTACCAGCATTGTTTCCATGGAATTGCACACACCGGGGCGCTGAACCTTGGCATTGAAACAGATATTCTGGGCCATTTCCAGATCCGCTCCGTCATCGATATATATATGACATACCCCTTTGTAATGTTTCAATACCGGTATGGTTGAATTCTCCACAACAAAGCGAATCAATCCCTCCCCCCCGCGCGGGATAATAAGATCGATAAATTCCTCCTGATTCAAAAGAACCTTGACTGCTTCCCGGTCCCTGATCGGTACGACCTGGACGGCTTTTGCAGGAAGGCCGGTTTCAGCAAGTGCCTGGCTAATGATACTCGCCAGAGCCTGGTTTGAATGAAGCGCTTCCGATCCCCCTCGAAGAATGACCGCATTCCCGGCTTTCAGACAAAGGCCTGCGGCATCTATTGTGACATTGGGACGCGATTCGTAGATGATGCCGATCACACCGAGGGGTATGCGCATCCGTGAAACTTCCAGGCCGTTGGGTCTCAGCCATGCCTTGCTTGTGGAACCGATGGGATCATTAAGCTGTGAGACCTCCCTTAACCCTTTTGCCATGGATGTGATGGTTGCGTCTCTTACGGTAAGGCGATCGATCATGGCATCCGACAGATCCATCTCTTTTGCCATGGCAATATCCTTTTGGTTCTCTTTCTGAATATAAGTTGCCTGCTCCTCAATTTTATCTGCTATTTTAAGCAAAACCTCATTTTTTTTGTTTGAAGTACATCTGGCAATCTCCATGGAAGCAGCTCGGGCTTTTTTGGCCATCTCCATTATTGTCGATTCAATAGACATCTCTCACTTCCCCTTTGACAAACTCTTTATAAACGACCTATCCAGTACAAACCGGAAAAGTGACTAAAGTGAACTAAAGTTTGAAGTGCCTAAAGTTAAGGTGTCGCTTCACTCCATCCATTCATATAAAATTGGTAGAATTCCATAATTTTAGGCATTTTAGATCACTTTAGATCACTTCACACTTTTTTTTAAGTTTAGATTTTTTTGCCATAAAAAGCACAAAATCTACAACCAAGGAATTAATCATTTTGGGCCGTAATGGCCAGATTATCTCTGTGAATAACATCATCATAAATCTTATACCCGAGACGCTTTTTAATCTGGTTGGATTTAAGTCCCATGATCTTGCGAATATCGGTTGAACTGTAGTTTACAAGCCCGGTGCCCAGTGTCTCATGGTCACCTTTTTTGAATTCCACCGGGGCGCCCACACCGAAATCCCCTTCTACACCGACGATACCGCTGGGCAGAAGGCTTTTGCCTCTGTTCATAATTGCAGCGGCGGCGCCGTCATCGACCATAAGGACCCCTTTGGGTTTCAACGTAAAGGCTATCCAACATTTTCGGCTTTTGAGCTTCTTGGTTTTGGGTACAAAAAAGGTTCCAAACTTCTCGGCGGAAAAAAGTTTTTTCAGGATATCGGGTTTATCACCATTTGCAATAACCATTGGAATTCCGGCTGCGGTAACCTTTCTGGCAGCCTTTATTTTGCTGAGCATGCCGCCGGTACCGAGAGCCCCGGGAATTTCTCCGGCAAATCTTATAATATCCTTACTGATAGTGGACACAACCGGAATCAATGCCGCATCAGGGTTGGCGCGGGGATCTTTGGTGTGAAGACCGTCAATGTCTGTGAGATTGATCAGAATATCCGCATCCATCAGGAGTGTAATCATGGCTGCGAGGTTGTCATTGTCTCCAAACTGAATCTCTTCGATCATCACGGTATCGTTTTCATTGACGATCGGAACAACGTGCCATGACAACAGCATTAAGATGGCATTGCGCGCATTCAAGTATCTTTGTCGGTTGTTAAGGTCATCGCCGGTAAGCAAAATCTGGGCGACTTGTTTATGATCCCGTGCGAAAGCCTTTTCATATTCCATGATAAGTCCGGCCTGCCCCACGGCAGCAACCGCCTGCCGCTTTGGAATCTCATCCGGCCTTTTGTCAAGACCTACTTTTTTTACACCTGAGGCCATAGCCCCGGAAGAGACAAGAATAACCTCCCGTCCGCCGTCAATCAGCCGACATATCTGTCTGCTGATGGATCGGATCGCTTTTAAATTCAACCCTTGGTCCTCGGTTAGAACATTGCTGCCAACCTTAACCACAACACGCCTGGCATTATTAAAAATCGATTTTCTGTTATCCTTCATTGGGGCTGTCCAATAATTGAGTGATTTTTGAATTCAAATTTTTGATGCCTTTACCGGTGAGGGCTGAAATTAATAGTACTTGTTTTTCCTTTACGGCAGTTTGAAACTTCTTTGCCGCTTCCCGGACGTCCGGCAAATCGATCTTGTTAAGGACCACAATTTGAGGTTTTTCCGTCAATTTTCGATTATACATGGCAAGCTCTTTATTAACGGTGTTATAGGCATTTAGAGGATTATCCATATCGATAGCCGACACATCGATAAGGTGAATAAGAATGCGAGTGCGTTCAATGTGGCGCAGAAATCTGATGCCGAGCCCGGTTCCCTTATGTGCATCCTTTATTAAACCCGGGATATCTGCCACCACAAAAGGCTCCGCCCAGTCGGTTTGAACGACACCCAGGCTGGGGAAAAGCGTAGTGAAAGGGTAATTACCTATCTTGGGACGCGCTGAAGAAACTGAAGTAATAAGGGTGGACTTACCTGCGTTGGGAAGGCCTATGATACCGACATCCGCCAGAAGTTTGAGTTCCAATTTTAAAGTTTTAGTTTCACCCGGTTCACCGGGCTGGGCAAGCCGGGGGGCCCGGATTGTTGAAGTCTTAAATCGTGCATTGCCCTGACCGCCTCGACCGCCTCTTGCCACCACAAATGTTTCGCCACATTTGATTAAATCTGTTATGATCTGTCCGGTGTCGGGGTCCGTTACCAGGGTTCCGGGCGGGAGTTCTATGACCAGGTCTTGGCCGTTTTTCCCGGTCTTTTGTTTGCCCTGGCCATGGGCGCCGTTTTTGGCTTTGAAATGTTTCTGGTATCGAAACTGATACAGGGTCCGTTTTCTTGATGTTGTCTTTAAAACAATATCACCGCCCTTGCCCCCGTCTCCACCGTCCGGTCCTCCGCGTGGAATATACTTTTCACGTCTGAAACTGACACAGCCTCTGCCGCCATCACCGGACCAAACGGTAATAATCGCTTCGTCAATGAATTTCACGCTGCATGAACGCTTACTTTTTTCCGGGAACGACCCAGCCGTTCAAAAGCAACAAAACCATTAATTTTGGCAAACAGGGTATAATCCCTGCCCATTCCCACATTGTCTCCGGGATGGATTTTTGTTCCCAGCTGGCGAACCAGAATATTACCGGCTTTTACTTTTTGACCGCCATATCGCTTTACGCCTCTGCGTTGCCCCTGGCTGTCACGACCGTTCCTGGAACTGCCGCCTGCTTTTTTATGTGCCATTATGTAAACTCCTTGGTCAAACCTCGTTACGGTGTTATGTCGAGGATATCTTTTTTATTTCAGTAAAAAGTTAAAAGTTAAACGTGAAAAGTCTAAAGTTTTGCCTGTTGTTACGCTTCAATACTGTCTATTTTGATTGCGGTATACCGCTGTCGATGTCCCAGCTTGCGGCGATATCTTTTCCGTTTTTTATACTTGAAAACGATAATCTTTTTAGCCTTGCCCTGCTCAATTATGTGGCCTTTTACCGCCACATTATCAAGAAGCGGCCGACCAATACTCACGTTCTTTCCGTCTGAAAACATAAGAACCTTGTCAAAAGAGACAGAGCTGCCGATCTCTCCGGAAATTTTTTCTACCCTCAAAACATCGCCCCGATGAATTTTATATTGCTTTCCGCCCGTATTAACGATAGCGTACATTTATTTGATCCCTCCTCAAGGTCACTGACCCTGACTTTCATTTAAGAAAATGGTTATTATTAATCTATTACAGAAATTTGTCAAGATAAAATTAGCAAATTTACAGGGTAAACTCCTTTGATTTCGGTGCAGCGCAGCGACGGCGTGTTTCTCTTGGAAACCGACTGACTGTTTGAAGGGCTTTAGCACGCGTTAGCCCGAGCCGAATGAAATTATGACTTAAAAAATCAATGGGATAATTTAGCGACGAATTGTTCTTAATAACTCCGGCGCGGCTCGGGCTTACGGGTGCTTAAGCACAAGTTTCAGTCGGTTGGAAAGAGATACACGCCGTCGTTTAGCGTCTTACCTTTATTGGGATTCAAATGCGTTTGCTCTGAACAAATTTGACGATGTTGTAAAAAGACCGTTTTACTTGTTTCGTAAGCATTTTTAGAAATTATGAAGCGTTTCAGTAACATCTCAATAAATTATGGGGTCGGATCAATAAGATTATTTCATGCACCAGAACTTATTGAGAAGTTACACGTTTCAGAGTATCATAGATATTTTCAGCACTGAGCCATCCCATCCGGCTAAGTAGAGATCTTTGAAAAATGTTCAATTTTGTTCAAGTCCAAGAAAGACGAAAATTTTAACCGCAGGAATACATTGAGTATTTTGAGGATTAAAATTTGAGTCTGACCCCAGAGGAATAGGCTACGCATTCCACGGGGCAGGCGCAGAAATTGGGCAAAAGGGGGCGTTTTGCAAAGGTCTCAAGGAGGCTCTTTTGGAAACCTACTTAACTCATCGTGTCAAACACTGGGATAAAGAGCATTACACATCTTCCAAGCACAAACTGATCGGCGAAGAACCCCTGTCGATCCGTGTTGAAGGTAAACCTTATTCTGTTGTTATGCGAACTCCGGGTGATGAATTAGCCCATGCCGCGGGTTTCTGTCTTGCCGAAGGGATTATTGATACTCCTGATGACATTAAGATCATCTCATGTTGTGACGGCACCGATTCTAATGTCGTCACCATTACTCTTGAGGAATCGCGTCAGAGCAAAATAACCGGACTTCTGGACAGGCGCGGCTTTATCAGCCAGACCAGTTGCGGTATTTGCGGCAAGGAGATCGTCAAAGATCTTTATCAGGTTATTCAACCCATGAAAAACAATGCTCAGATTGACGTGGGTTTAGCACTGGAATGCCTTGAAAATCTTTCCAGCCATCAGCCCTTGCGTGATCAGACCCGTGCGTCTCATGCAGCCGCACTATACGCTTCGGATTTTAAACTGTTATCGGTGGCTGAAGATGTGGGCCGGCATAACGCCCTTGATAAAGCTATCGGAAAGGTTTTCCTTAATCGCAATCTTGACGAGGCTTCGCTCTTGATCCTTTCTTCCCGTATCAGCTACGAACTGGTGCAGAAAGCTGCGCGGGCCCGTATCCCTGTCATATTGGCTTTCTCCCGGCCCACATCCCTGGCCGTGGAACTGGCATCCAAATTAAACATGACGTTGGCATGTCTTGCCAAAGCTTCCGGATTATACATTTTCTGCGGAGAAAACCGTTTCATTAGATAAAATCGGTATAGTTAAGATCATTGGCAGTAACTTTTCAAACGGCAGGGGATATCCCATTTTTTCAAAAGATTTGAAACACGTGGATGTACCACATGCTCCCAGGGTTTTCCGTCCACCATAAGGCGGCGAATTTCAGCGGCACTGATACCTTTTTTCTCGGGCGGCACTTCCCACAGAACGTGAGTATTGAGCCCCAGTGATTTAAAGATGTTGAGTTTCTTTTTTCCCCAGTCATCGTAAATGGTAAGAAAAAATAAACCATCCATGGGTACATAGTATTTATAAAGTTCGGGCATATTAATGGGAAACGGAACAACTGAGAACTCGTTGGATTTTATCCCTTCGGCCTGCAATACCTCATTAACCAGAATATACCGTTCATAATAGGTGAGCGGGTTGGATGAGGGATTATCTCTTTGAGAATCTGCATGTTCTTTTTTGGTCAACATGGGATCAGGATTGGTGATTCCAACAACCAAATGCCGGCAAAACTGTTTTCCCGCCAGAAGATATTTAACATGATCATTATGAAGTATCTGGAATCTTCCGTGAATGATGCCGGTTTCAGCCCTTTGAAATAGCTGTTTTTTTTCTAAGATGCTGTTCATTTTTTTTATATCCCTTACCTCAGAAACTGCCGAGAACACAGAGGTTGTATTACATGGTTTTAGGTCTCCATTATTTCTGTTTCTCCGCTTCATAAAAATGCCGTGCACGGTTATGCAGATATCCTTAAGCTCTCTTTCAATAAGAGTGATCAGTTACTCCAGTTTAAAGGACTTATACTTCCCTGGCCAGTAGGGTTGATCAAAAGGTGTATCCATTATTCCGTGGAGTTTTGACCGGTTTAAATGGTTCAAAACCATATATATCAGTTCTTTGCCCCTAAGAGTTCCCAGAGCACCGGAAGCTGCACTAATTTCATCAAACTGTCTGACCCGGTCTCGCCTTACGCTACTGCCATGAAACATGATCGGAACGCTTTCACCGGAATGGATCAACGGACCCGAGCTGGGTGTGGAATGATCGGCAGTTACAATAACCAGCAGTTGCGGATTTTCCAACAGGGGTTGGATCACCTTTCCAATACCTTTATCCAGGGATTCAATGACCGATTTTTTGGCCAGGGGATTTTTTTTATGTGCAGCCTCATCCGGTGTTTTGGTGTGTACATGTATAAAATCATACTCGTTTAAGCATTCATAAGCCATATGGATTCGCTCGGCCAGATCATTGCCGGGATTTCCGGTATCCGTGACTTTTTTAACATCAATGCCGATATATTTACCAAGGCCGCAGTACATCAGGCCTGATGACATGGACAGCCCGCGCAACCCGTATCGATCCGCAAAAGGCGTTATATCTTTCAGCTGTCCCGCCCTCTGGGTAACAAGGCTGTTTATCGGTATTTTGCCATTTTTAATTCTTGCCTGATTAACAGGATGCATCCGAAGCTTATGATAAACATGAATTAGATATTTTTTTAGAGCCCAAGCGGTATTTGCAGTTGCCGGGTCATCACAGTATTCGGCCCATGGCTGTATATTAATCAATGGCCTATTATTTACAAAGGGATCCGAGTCTGTAATAAAAGGAGACACACTGCCGTGAAGCGTAATAATACCGCGAATCCCTCCTGCCGGATAAAAGCGTATTTTAACTTCGTCTGTTTCAAATTCTCGAACGGTATCAACAAATTCCTCAATCTCTCCGTCTGAAATCACAGGTTTCCCCTGTTCAAGGACAAGTTTTTTTTCAGATTCTGTTATACTCGCAAAATGAGATAAAACTGCAACATCTTTGTGTTGAAATTCAATTCCTGCGCCCAATGCTTCCAGCGCCCCCCTGCCCGGAAACTCCTTTATATCATAACCGAACATGATAAAATGGGCATTTTCACTGGGAAGCGCCTGGCCTATGCAGGCAGCATGGTATAAACCGTTGGCAGACTCTACTGCCACTCTGTCCAGAACAGGCGTTTTGGCAGCCTGAAGCGGTGTCTTAAAATCAAGTTCCTCATATGATCTGTCCCCAAGCCCATCGAGCAGGATAAGAATACATTTTTCAGGCATATGGAATTCCTTGTAACTATTTTTGCAACGAGACCTTTGCAAAACGTCCCCTTTTGCCCAATTCCGGCGTCAGGCTCAAATTTTAATCCTCAAAATACTCAATGTATTCCTGTGGTTAAAATTTTCGCCTTCCTTGGCCTTGAACAAAATTGAACGTTTTTCAAAGGTCTCGTAACTCAATAAATTATGGAGTCAAGTCAATATCATCGTTTAATATACCAGAACTTATTAAGTTACTATTTTTCTATGCTTTTATCAAATATTTTCAAAATTCGAAACATGAAAACGGAAAGATGTGACGGCGAGTGCGCCTTATTTTTTGCACTTGCCATGCTCACCTTCGCATGTTTATAATTTTTAAGATGTAGTTTAACCCTTTTAAATTTTTCTGGCCGATACAAGGAAATTCGCATGGAGACACCCCCCTATGACAGAATTGTAGAGAACGCCATTTCTCTGGCAGAGACTTGGCAAAACCGTGCCAATGCTTTATTGACAGCTGAAGAAAAGGGAATTGCCCAACAGATGAAGGGTCTGGTAACGCATCCCCTGGATAAGGTGATTTTGACCCACTTGATTGATCAGAGCTTTCGCTCTGAAAACACCGCCCGCGTTGCCGACCAGATAAACTACTTGCTTGCAAAATACGGTGTACCGGATTTCTTTTCCTCCGTCGAAAGATTGCTTGCTCAGATGTTTATGGGTTTCGGCCGTTATATTCCCAGTATTTCCGTACCCAAGATGATTGAAAAAATGCGCCACGACAGCAGCCGCGCGATTATTCCGGGTGAACCCGAAGCCCTGGGTTCACATCTACATCTGCGAAAGCAGCAGGGCGTGCGCATGAATATCAACCGTCTGGGAGAAGCCATCCTGGGCGAAGCCGAGGCCCGACACCGCCTGGCAACCTATATAGATGATCTGAAAAGCCCGGACATTGAATACATCTCTGTAAAAATTTCCACCATCTATTCTCAAATTCAATCGCTGGCCTTTGAACACACCGTCACCATATTAACAGAGCGACTGTCACGGCTTTATGCGGCAGCCAGAGACCACCTTTATGTGCGCAGCGACGGCAGAGGGGTTCCAAAGTTTGTGAATCTGGACATGGAGGAATACCGCGATCTGGAAATAACCGCTGCTGCTTTTACCAGGACCTTAGATCAGGATGAGTTTAAAAATTATTCCGCCGGCATTGCACTTCAGGCATATTTGCCGGATTCATTTGCTCTGCAAAAAAAGCTGACCGCATGGGCCCGAACACGGGTTGAAAAAGGCGGAAGTCCCATCAAGATACGAATCGTCAAAGGCGCCAATATGGAAATGGAACAACAGGAATCCGCTCTGCATAACTGGCCTGTGGCCCCTTACGACAATAAGCTTGAAGTGGACGCCAATTACAAACGGATGATCGATTCCGGCATGGCGCCGGAAAACATCAGAGCGGTGCACCTGGGCATCGCATCCCACAATCTATTTGAGCTGGCCTATGCCGATCAGTTGGCCCGGCACTATCACGTCACCGACTGTTTTTCCTTTGAAATGCTCAAAGGCATGGCAGATCACGTGCGCCGGGCCATTCAGGAAATTTCGGGAGATGTTGTGGTCTATGCACCGGTAGCCACCAGAAAACAGTTTATAAATGCCATTGGCTACCTGGTTCGTCGCCTGGATGAAAATACGGCCGAAGAAAATTTTCTGCGGTATTCTTTTGATCTTAAAACCGATTCCAAATCCTGGGAGTTTTTGAAAAAGCAATTTATAGCTTCTTATCATTACAGAAATAAGGCCGGCCAAACACCGAACCGGATACAGAATCGGCAGGAGGAGACGTTTCCGTATCCCATGGGGACCTATCATGAAAACGAGTTCAGCAATGAACCGGATACGGACTGGGCTCTGTCCGCCAATCGTAACTGGGCCGAATCCATACGCAATAAATGGAGAAAGTCTCCGGAACATCCACCCATAAAAATACCCCTGGTGGTTGGCGGAAAAGAAATTTATGCGGACCGGCCTATCAAAGCGTGTTGGGATCATTCTCAGTTCCCGAAAGAGGTTTGTATCGCCA
Organism: uncultured Desulfobacteraceae bacterium; assembly: GCA_964492995.1. Classification (GTDB taxonomy): domain Bacteria; phylum Desulfobacterota; class Desulfobacteria; order Desulfobacterales; family UBA11574; genus S5133MH16. The sequence continues at coordinate 57,531 of CAZBOB010000010.1, forward strand.
CCTATGCCGAGGCTGTTGACGACGATATCCAGCAAACGCTGAACGTTGCCCAAGCCGACCCGGACGGCTGGCGGCGCAAGAGCATGCGAGCCCGTCATGAAATCCTGTCCAGAGTCGCCATAGAGCTTCGTAAAGCCAGGGGCGATCTGGTGGGTGCGGCGGCGGCAGATACCGGCAAAATTTTCACCGAAACCGATGCCGAGGTTTCTGAGGCCGTCGACTTCGCGGAATATTATCCTTTTTCTGCCAAAATATTTACTGGCCTTCCCAATGTCACGGGCAGCGGTAAAGGCGTGGGGCTGGTCATTTCTCCCTGGAACTTTCCGGTTGCCATTCCCTGCGGTGGAATGACGGCATCTCTGGCTGCTGGCAACACCGTTATTTTCAAACCGTCGTCAGCCGCAGTTCTCACGGCCTGGATATTGTGTCAGGCGTTCTGGAGGGCCGGCGTTTCCAAAAACGTGTTGCAGTTTCTGCCCTGCAGCGGTTCAACGGCAGGCGCAGCACTTACCAACCACCCTGATGTGGATTTCATCATTTTGACCGGCGGCACCCATACCGGCATGACCATTTTAAAGCAGCGGCCGGGGGTCTATCTGGCCGCTGAAACCGGCGGGAAAAATGCCACCATCGTTACCGCCATGTCCGATCGGGACCAGGCCATCAAACACATCCTTCACTCGGCGTTTAGTAATTGCGGTCAAAAATGCAGCGCAACTTCTTTATTGATACTCGAAAAAGAGGTCTATCAAGATGCAAACTTTAAAAAACTGCTGGTCGATGCCGCCCAAAGCTATCCGGTAGGATCGGCCTGGGATTTTGAAAACAAAATGGGGGGGCTGATCCGGCCCCCGGACGGAGATTTGAAACGCGCGCTGATCCAGCTCGAACCCGGCGAATCCTGGGTCCTGAAACCTGAAAATATGGATGACAATCCTTACCTGTGGACACCGGGCATCAAGTGGGGTGTGCAGCCGGGAAGCTACACCCACACCACCGAGTTTTTCGGTCCTCTGCTGGGCGTGATGCAAGCCCAAGATCTGGATCATTCCATCGAGATGGTCAACCAGACCGGGTACGGTCTGACATCGAGTCTTGAGAGCTTGGACCCCCGGGAGCAAAAGCACTGGAAGGATCGCATTTACGCCGGGAATCTCTATATTAACAGAGGCACAACCGGTGCGGTTGTTCTGCGCCAGCCCTTCGGCGGTATGGGAAAATCGGCCCTGGGCGCCGGAATTAAGGCCGGCGGTCCCAACTATGTGGCTCAGTTTATGAATTTTGAAGAAGTCGATTTTCCTGCTGTGGGTGCAATTCAAAATGATCATATGTTGCTGAGGCTTTGCCATGAGTGGCAGCAAAAGCTAAACTGGGGACAATTGAGCAACTTTAAAACAGACCTGATCAAAACCATCCGGGCGGTTAAAAGTTACCTTTATCACTGGGAACAGGAATTTTCCCAAGAAAAAGATTATTTCCATTTGCGGGGGCAGGACAACATCGTCCGTTATTTGCCGATCGGTACGGTGGTTGTCCGCATCCATTCCCACGACACCCTGTTCGATGTTCTGGCCCGGGTCGCCGCAGTAAAAATCTCAGGATGCAAGCTGATGGTCAGCCTTGCCAAAGGGTTGAAAAACCCGGTGACCGATTTCCTTGAAGACAAAACGGGCAAGCGGTTCTTGGGCGAGGTTGATGTAAAAGAAGAGTCGGACAACGATCTGATTGCCATTATGCCCGAAGTTCAGCGTATACGATATGCCGCCCCGGACCGGGTAACGGATGCCGTGTTCCAGGCTGCCGCCCAAACCGGCTTTTATATCGCCCGAACACCGGTAATGATGGAAGGGCGCATCGAGCTGCTTCAGTACTTTCAGGAGCAGAGCATCTGCAACAATTATCACCGCTACGGGAATCTGGGAGAACGTGGCCTGGTTTAAAATATCAACTCAAATCTTAGCAATCCCACAAGTTATATCCGGGGATGCAGTTCTAATTCCACAAGCGTTTTTATCACCAGAACAGTATGTAACTATTTCATAGAGTTTTAAAGAAAAATAA
>CAZBOB010000010.1:59691-64232 GCA_964492995.1 uncultured Desulfobacteraceae bacterium
GTTTTTATCACCAGAACAGTATGTAACTATTTCATAGAGTTTTAAAGAAAAATAAGATATTAATTGCCTGACATCATTTAATTTTTTTCATCCGGTGGCATTGGAAGAATTGCTGAAATGCTCTGAAACAGCGGACATAACCGTTTAAAAGGGGGAAGAGGGGTTGCCCAGTAAATATGTTGCGCAGGCGTCCTCTGACTCCCACGCTGTTACACGGGTAACTTTTATCTTAGAGTTATTTAATTGGGTTCGAAGGGAGTTTGCAATATAACGGGCAATGTTTTCCGAAGACGGCGGATTGTCATCATTAAAGTAATCCAGTTCATTTAAAAACTTGTGATCCAGCCTTACCATAATTTCAGAGACATGCTTTTTTAGTTCTCCAAAATCTACCAGTACTCCGGCATTATTGAGAGTTTCGCCGGCCACGCAAATTTCGATCTTCCAGTTGTGCCCGTGCAGGTTTTCACATTTTTTGGCCACCATCTTGAGCTGATGGGCAGCTGCAAAATGGGTAACAACTTTTAACTCAAACATGACTTGCCATCCTCTTAATTATATTCCTCAGTTAAATTCATGAATTCGTGAGGCGTCGAATTCATCAACACTGGGCTTAAGATTGATTGATCAGGATGCGCCGGCATTGCCGCTTTTGAGAATATTTTTTAATTTGTTCGACAGCTTGCCTGATTCGATTTTGGCGAATTCTTTAAGAAGCGCTTCCTGTTTCTTGTTGAGATTAATGGGTGTTTTTATTACAGTCTGAATTATTTGATCACCCCGTTTGCCGCTCCTGAGAGAAGGGATTCCCTCACCGCGAAAACGAAACAGGTCACCGGGCTGGGTGCCTTTTGGAATTTTAAGTTCCTTTTTGCCGTTTAAGGTGGGTACCGATATGGTATCGCCAAGGGCGGCCTGTATAAAGGAAATTCCCACCTGGCAGATGACGTTTGTGTTGTCTCGCTCGAAAAAGTCATGGGATTTCACATGAATAAAAACATAAAGATCTCCCGGAGGCCCTCCATAAACACCTGCTTCACCTTCACCGGTGAGACGAAGCCTCGATCCGGTATCCACACCGGCAGGAATTTTTACGGCCACCTTCTTATTAACTCTAATCCGGCCGGTCCCTTTGCAGGTCGTGCATGGATGCGGTATGGTTTGCCCATTACCGCGGCAGTGGTGACATGTGGTCCTCACCGTAAAAAATCCCTGGTTGCGGGAAACCTGGCCGGTTCCGTTACAATGCCTGCAGGTTTCCGGATGAGTACCCGGCTCGCAACCAATCCCCTCACAGGAAGGGCAAACCTCCTCCTTTTCTAAATCTATTTCGGTTTCTGTTCCAAAGGCGGCCTCCATGAAGCTAAGCGAAAGGTCGTAACGAAGATCAGCTCCCTTTTGAGCCCTGGTTCTGGATCGACGGCCACTGCTGAATCCGAAAAAATCCTCAAAGATTCCTCCGAAACTAGAAAAAATGTCTTCAAAACCACTAAATCCGGAAAAACCTAATCCTTCAAGGCCCTGATGACCGAACTGGTCATAAATATTCCGTTTCTGAGGGTCTCGAAGTACCTCATAGGCCTCGGAAGCCTCTTTAAATTTTTCTTCAGCCTCTTTATTGCCGGGATTTCGATCTGGATGAAATTTTAAGGCCAGCTTTCGGTAGTGAGCCTTTAACTCGTTATCATCCGCATTACGGTTTACGCCTAAAACCTTGTAGTAATCTCGTTTGCTAGTCATCTATAGTAACGTCTCTGTATTTCTATCCCGCTATAAACGGGATCAAAATCACAAGTCTTTTAACGGCAACCGGTTTATGACATCATCCCATTATTCCAATTAAGGTGAAGCCCTTAACTTGGGCTTTCCATACCCAGATCATAATCCATTACTATATAATAAAGTGGATCGGTTATGAGAAAAGACGATATTTTATTAACTAGATAAAATAATACAAAAACCGGTCTTGTCAATGAAGAATGGGGATTTAAAAATTGAAGATTTTCGACTGAAGATTTATTCCCGCCGGACATCCTATCCCACAAACGGCCTCCGAATAACAGTATCCTTTTGCCATCGTGAGTCATCCCGATTCGGATATTCAATGTTGTAGTGAAGCCCTCGGCTTTCTTTCCTGTGGCTGGCGCATTTGATAATAAGTTCAGCCACGATAGCTATATTTCTAAGCTCAATAAGATCTGCGGAAACCCTGAAATTCCAGTAATATTCATGGATTTCTTTCTGAATGATTTCAATTCGCCGCTTTGCCCTGGCCAACCGTTTATCCGATCGGACGATTCCAACATAGTTCCACATTAATCGTCTGATTTCATCCCAGTTATGTGAAACCATAATAACTTCATCACTGTCTGTTGTACCGACTTCATCCCATGGCGGAGGGGCAGGAGTGAAACTGAAATCCAATATATCGAGATCCTTGACCGCCTGTTTGGCAGCGGTATGGGAATAAACCAGGGCCTCGACCAGTGAGTTGCTTGCAAGTCTGTTGGCCCCATGAAGTCCGGTGCAAGCCGTTTCACCGACGGCGTACAGTCGATGCAAATCTGTTCTGCCAAACATGCCGGTTGCGACGCCGCCGCACAAGTAATGGGCGGCGGGAACAACAGGGATAGGTTCCTTTGTCATATCAAAACCAAAGGTAAGACATTTTTCATATAGATTAGGGAAGCGTTCTTTTACGAAATCGTCATTTTTGTGGGTTATATCGAGAAATACGGAATCGTCTCCGCTTTTCTTGAGCTCATTATCGATCGCACGGGCAACCACGTCACGGCATGCAAGATCCTTCTGAGAATCATATTTTTCCATGAAAGCCTTACCGGAAGAATCAATTAGAACCGCTCCTTCACCCCTCACGGCCTCTGAAATAAGGAAATTCTTGGCATCCGGGTGATACAAACAGGTGGGATGAAATTGGACAAATTCAAGGTTGGCCACCGTGGCGCCGGCCCTGTATGCCATGGCAATCCCGTCTCCGGTGGCAATATCAGGATTGCTTGTGTAAAGATAAACCTTTCCCGCGCCGCCGGTTGCAAGGAGTGTTATCTTAGCGCAAAAAGTTTTGACCTGATTTGTTTGTCTGTCAAGAACATATGCTCCGCAACAATAGTCTTCATGGGTCGTAGTGATTGGCCCCCTTTTCATACGGGTTGAAATGGTGATAAGATCTATGGCGATATGATTTTCGAACAGGGTAATCCGATCGTGATTTTTGACATGGGCCACCAGGACACTTTCAAGCTCCATTCCGGTCATGTCATGGGCATGCACAATTCGCTTTTGAGAGTGGCCCCCTTCACGTCCTAAATCAAAATCAATATCCAAATCAGGCGATTTGGGATCTAATCCCTCTTTCTCTTTTAAATTGAAATGTACACCAAGTTCGACTAACTCGCGAATTCTGTCAGGACCGTTTTTAACTACCATATCCACAACATCCCGGTTGCATAGACCATCCCCTGAAGCCAGCGTATCCCGAATGTGAAGATCAAACGAATCAACTTTGTCGAAAACAGAGGCGATTCCACCTTGAGCCTGTGAGGTGTTGCTGTCCATGATCCCTTTCTTGGTGACCAAAGCAACACTGCCAAATTTGGCCACCTTAAGGGCAAAACTAAGGCCGGCTACGCCACTGCCGATTATTAGAAAATCTGCATTAATCTGCGTCATAATATTATTTTGTATTGAAAAAATCGAATCTGTCAATAATTTCTTTAAAAATACCGTTAGATATGATAACGTTTTTAAAATAAACAGCTAAAGTCCAACCCGGACAAACTGGAAAAGTTACAAGTGAGCTAAAGTTTGAAGTGCGCTAAAGTTAAGGAGTCGCTACGCTCCGGCTTTTATACAAATTGGAAGTATTCCTTAACTTTAGGCACTTTAGCTCACTTTAGGCATTTCACACTTAACTGGCTAAGCATTTTTTTTGCCACAAAAAGCACAAAATTTACAACTAAGGGCCTAAATCTTAAAACCTGAAACATGATAGATTCGACCTTTTACGAATTCGTCTATTTTAAAAGCGATATATTTATATGATAGCATACGATTTGCAATGTATCAACGGCCATTCCTTTGAAGGTTGGTTTGAAGACCAAAATGCATACGAAAAACAGAAAAAAAATGGCTTTATTTCATGCCCGATTTGTGACAGCACTTCCATTGCCAGAGTTCCTTCGACTTTTGCCATAAAATCATCTGCGTCTTTGAAAGATATTTATGACCCACATGAAGATCTTGCAAATATTAACAGCAAGTTAGTCGATTTTGTAGAGAAAAATTTTGATGATGTGGGATCTGATTTTACAAAAGAAGCCTTAAAAATGCATTACGGCGTTTCAGAGCCGAGAAACATTAGGGGTGTCAGTACAAAGGAGGAAGAAAAAACGTTAAAAGAAGAGGGGGTGCAGTTTATCAAGATCCCCATGCCGACAGTGCCTGATACGAATGCTTAGGTTAGTGCCCATCCATAAATGGTCTTTTTGCCCAATCTCTGCGTTATGTTCAAAAAATAATCC
>CAZBOB010000011.1:0-62841 GCA_964492995.1 uncultured Desulfobacteraceae bacterium
ACTTTGATTTTACGACAGAATGACGAAAAAATAGTGCTAGTTTTAGGCTTAGAACGTCGTTTTTGCCATGGAAATGAGCCTTTTAAGAAAGGGTTTGTGAAATATCAGGGCATCTGCAGTAAATTCCTGGGGGTGCTTGGCAAATTACCCACTGCTGCCATAATAAAAATTACTTGCGGACTTTCCTAAAAAATGCTATTTTCTTGAACAGGAAAATGAAAAGAATCAGGAAAATACCAACTGAAAGAGAGATGATCGAAGAGCTCCGAATGGGAAGGGTTTCGCTGCCCCCGCTCTCTTTTCGCTTGTTGAAGGGCGGGCCACAAGCAGGGGGAAACCTCTATTTCGATGCACTGGTTGAGGCATCATGGGGTGAAAGCATAGCAAAGTTCGCCGTAGAATGCAAATCGCTTTCGACGCCCAAGGCGTTTCAGGATGGACTCAACCTGCTGAAAACATCGTCGCTTCCAGAGGGCTGCCGGCCTCTGCTGTTCGTGCCTTTCCTTAGTGAACGGCAATTGCAAGAGCTGGAGCGGGAGAAGATCAGTGGCATCGATCTGTGTGGCAACGGTGTGGTGGTTATTCCAGAAATGTTCTCCGTATTCCGCAGCGGCGAAAAAAACCGCTTCACTTCTTCTGCACCAATCAAGAATATTTATAGGAAAAACAGTTCCATGGTTGGACGGGTCTTCCTCCTTCGCTCCGGCTACGAAACCGTTCAAGATGTCTGCGCAGAGATCAACCGACGGAACCTGCTGGTGAAGCGCTGGGATAAGAAAGCCATGAGCCTTTCTACGGTTTCGAAGGCATTGAAAACGCTGCAAGAGGATCTGATCATCTCGCGTGAAGATACTATTCGCCTTCTCCAACCGGACAAACTTCTGCAAAAATTGAGCGAGAACTATGCTCCCCCAAACATCAAGGAACGAATTCGTCTGAAGGTTCCGGAGAGGATTGGGACGATCGAGGAGTTACTACGGAAAGAATCACAGGCGTTGGGACTACCCTTAGCGGCTGCGGGAATGTCATCTGTTAGCAGATATGCCGTGATGCAGCGGGGGGACCTCTTATCCGTTTACTGCCCTCGCCTGGACATACTGCTGGAAAGGCTGTCGGGAAGTCAATCGGATCGCTTCCCGAACCTCGAACTCATAGAAACAGAGGATGAAACGGTTTACTTTGATGGCCGGCAGGAGGAGAACTTTTGGTGGGCATCTCCCGTTCAGGTGTGCCTGGAGTTGATGGCCGGTGACAAGCGCGACCAAGAGACCGCCGAACAGGTGAAATCATACATTATGAACAATCTTTAGACCGTGCATCCATGATTACCATACCCGACCTCCAAACATCCCTGCTCGATCTGCTCTTTGAGATAGAGGGGACGGACATCAAACTCATCATTGGCGGGGGCTTCGGTATCTATCTCAAGATCGATAACGTGCAGCGGTTGGGTATGCGCACGTTTTTGCAGGAATGGCCGGAACCACGTTCTACAAATGACCTCGACTTGTTTCTGCGCCCGGAACTGCTGATCGAATCAGCAAAATTGAAGCCCTTGGCAGAAGCAATTGCCAAATTAGGCTATAAGGTCGTTCCTGGCGCTGAAAAATACCAGTTTGTCAAGCCCGGTCCGGGAGGCGCTGTTGCGAGCAGCGTTAAGATAGACATCCTAACCGGACCGCAAGAACGTTTTCAGGGCACAAAGGTGAGGGTGGACGCCCGTCGTGCCCGACCCAAACCGTCTGTCGGCATTCATGCCCATCCCGTAGACGAAGCTTTGACCTTGGAGGAGACCTTGATGCCAGTATTAATGTCGGGAAAACTCGGTTCAGGGGAGCCCTGGAAGGCTGAGGTGTTTTTACCGCATCCATACACGTTTTTGATGATGAAGCTCTTCGCATTCAGGGATAGACTTGACGATGCCGACAAGGAATTCGGCCGCTACCATGCCCTGGATTTATACAGTATTCTGTCAACGACAACTGAAGAAGAGTGGAGATATGCTCTTAAATTAAGAGATCGACATGGAAGCCAGCCCTATGTTTTGGAGGCGAGCCGTCTGGTCTCGGAATATTTTTCCGCCCTTGACCGTCTGGGTATGGTCCGATTGAGAGAAAGTACTTACTATCGGCCCGAATTACAACTTGATGAATTCATGTCGGCCCTTCAGGAGCTGTTTCCCGTAGTGACCGAAACAAGTTCAATTGGGAATTGATCGATGGGTATCGTTTCGGACTACATTCGTAATCTGATCGCCAAACAGCTCAACGATAACGGCATCGGAGTCTGGTACGACCCGGAGGGTGCTTGGTCCGACCCGGAAGCGCAGTGGCAACCATGATTGATCAAGCGAAAAAAATCCTTAAAACGGTATTCGGGTATGACGGGTTCATCTCTTTGCAGGAAGATGTGATTGAAAACATACTGCGGAAAAATGACACCCTGGTTATCATGCCGACCGGCGGCGGAAAATCGCTCTGCTACCAGATTCCGGCCCTTATCTCTAAAGGATTGACCATTGTTGTTTCGCCGCTGATTTCACTGATGAAGGATCAAGTGGAGCAGTTAATGGAATCAGGGGTTTCAGCGGCACTGTTAAACAGCTCGCTGACGCCTTACGAGTATCGCCGGAATGTAGAACTCATTAAACAAGGCAAAGTGAAATTACTTTACATGGCTCCGGAATCCTTGTTGAAATCGAGTGTATTAGAGATGCTTTCATCTCTACCCGTGGATTGCCTTGCCATTGACGAAGCCCATTGCATATCCGCATGGGGACATGATTTTCGTCCGGAGTACCGTCAGTTGGTGGATGTCAGGTTGCGTTTTCCAAAAGCGGTTTCTATCGCACTGACGGCTACGGCAACCCCGAGGGTACGAAAAGACATTAAATCCAGTCTCGGCTTTGAAGACTCCGGGGAATATGTCGCCGGTTTCAATCGAGAAAATTTGTTCCTCCAAATTGTTCCGAAAAACAACCCCTTGGATCAAACCATCGGGTTTATCCGCAAATTTCCGGGGCAATCCGGGATCATATATTGTTTTACCCGCCGGCAGGTAGATGATCTTTATACCGTTCTAAAAGATGAAGGATTTTCAGTACGCCCGTATCATGCCGGTCTGACCGAAATCGAGCGAAAACAAAACCAGAACCTGTTTATCCGGGACGATGTGCAGATTATTGTGGCGACCATCGCTTTCGGCATGGGGATCAACAAGCCCAATGTTCGATTTGTTGTTCATTTCGATATGCCCAAGAATATGGAAAGTTATTACCAGGAAATCGGCAGAGCCGGACGAGACGGATTGCCGGCCCATTGTATGCTGCTGTTCAGTTATGCCGACATTCATAAAATAACGCATTTTATAAACAAGAAAAACGCTTCTGAAAAACGGGTGGCGCACATCCATTTCAATGCATTTTTGCGCTTTGTTGAAACTGATGACTGCCGTCGCATCCCGCTGCTCAATTATTTTGGTGAAGAATATTCCATTGAAAAATGCAATATGTGCGACAACTGTCTGGCCGGAGAAAAAGAACTGACCGATCTCACCATACCGGCCCAGAAATTCTTGTCATGTGTTAAGCGGACCGGTGAGATGTTTGGAATGGGGCATATCATTGATGTGTTACGCGGCTCAAGTGCACGAAAAGTTTTAAAATTCGGTCATGATAAATTATCTACTTACGGAATCGGAAAGGAATTTTCAAAAAAACAATGGATGCTTTTGGCGCGGCAATTTCTTTACAAAAAGCTCCTGATTCAGGATATGGAATATGGAAGTCTGAAGCTCACAGATAACGCATGGGATGTTTTTCAAGGGGAAAAAACGGTTCTGGGCCATTTAAAAAAAGAAGATAATGATAAGGGAGTTGAAGAAGAATCAAAAATAAAAACCACACCGGACCACGATAAAGACCTGTTTGAAATCCTGCGGAAAAAGAGAAAAAATCTTGCTGATGACGCAGAAGTTCCCCCTTATGTAATTTTTTCAGACAGAACCTTGATTGAAATGGCCGCATATTTTCCTCAAACCATGGAAAGTTTTCTGGATATACATGGTGTGGGCATTGCAAAACGCGAGAAATACGGATCGGTTTTTCTTGCTCTTATTCAAGAGTACTGCAGGGACCTTCAAATTAAAGAACGACCCAAAAACATTAATATACAGACACAAACCTTACCCAGGCAAGCTGGCAGGCAAAGACATCTTGTCATTGGCCAGGCTTTGGATTCAGGCCGATCCATTCGGGGCATTATGTCAGAATTCAACGTCAAGCTGGATACGGTATTAAATCATTTGTTTAAATATTTCCAGGATGGCCGGACAATAAGATCCGCCGATGAACTTCTAAAACTGTCAACACTTTCGCCGGATCAAAGACATCTTGTTCTTGAGACGTTTAAAAGACTCGGCCCGGAATTATTAAAACCCATATTTGAAGCGCTTGACGGCAAAATCAGTTACCAAGAGCTAAAGATTTTCCGGCTGTACTATTTGATCAAAAACCGTTAGGATACAGATTTTTACAGATATACACAGAATATTACAAGTTAATTTGATCAATATTTTTTTTAAAAGGAGACGATGATGTTAAGCGAAAAAGAATTCAACGATGTCAACTTATCGGTAAAGCAAAATAACCTGTACCTGGAAGAGTCGTTTACCGACCTGGACATAACCTCCATACGGCGCTTGACGCCGGTCAAGCCCAACGGTTTGAAAGATAAAAGTCGCAAACAGATTTTTGTGGGTCACCTTAATTTAATGACCCCTGAAGGGCCGCTTCCGATTCAGACCCCCCTCGCGGCCAGAAACCTTAAAGAAGCCATGGATATATACCCGGAAGCCATGAAAACAGCCTTGGCAAAGATGCAGGAAGAGATCAAAAAGTTTCAGCAAAAACAAGATTCCCGTATTATCGTCCCCGGGACTTGACACAAATTATCTTCCAAACAAAACTCATGTCCCCCTTTTCTATTTTAGGGTCTCTCGTTATGAAATATTAATCGAACCGTTCGATTTTATTTAATATCATGATTATGAGAAACACAATATATTGTAACTTGTGTTAATAAAATACAATATATTCTAATTCGATGGAATTATATATAAATTATATATAATTTTACTTGACAAAATTAAATGACAAGTTTATGATTTAACTAAAAAATTGAGTCTTTTATAAACAATTATTTTAAATGAGCAAAAATTTACTAAAAGAAATTAGAGAATCTCTTATGATGAGCAAGGCCGAGCTCGCCAGAAAGGCCAATATATCCCCTATTACCATTACACGGATCGAACAGGGCATGCCATGCAGAATGGAAACAAAACGAAAGATTATTCTGGCGTTAGGGTATAAAATTTCAGAGAGGAAAAAAGTGTTTGGTGACTGAGAACATATCCGCCTCCGTTACATAGAGGCGAGCTCTTGATGAGCGAATTAAAAAATAATCAACAGTAAGTCATCGGATAACAAAGGCAGGGTCGTTTGACTCTGCCTTTGTTTTTTTATCATATGTTGGATTGGTCCGCCCGGGTTAGGGGCCCACTAATAATTCCTGCCCGGGATGGATGGCAGTTTTGTCAGATAATTTATTCAGAATCCGTAATCTCTTCACCGTCAAACCATGCGTTCGACTGATTCTGTAAAGTGTGTCACCGGGTCGGACCGTGTAGTAACGTTTTTTTGTGGTTTTTGGGGCAACCTTTGCCGGTTTCAAGACTTGTGGTTTTTTTGGCCTGACTTGGGCTATCTTTTTCTGCAAATCATTCAGGCCTTTTGCGACGTGATCCATTCTTAACGTCATGGAAGCTTCCAATCGGTCAAAACGATCCTTGAACTGTTCGAAAGCTTGGGCCTGTTCCAAGACCTGTGTTGCTTTGTCGTCTATATCTTTAAATCTAACGACCCTTTGTTCAAGCTCTTTTAACCTGTTTTCAAAGCCTACAACGGTTCCCAATGTTTTTCCCAAAACCAGAATTAACAGGATGATCAAAATTAAAACAAATGCCCCAAACCATGAGAAGGGGATTGTTTCAGGAATTTTGAACACCCCGGAACTGAATTTTGGCTTTTTTTTCTTATTCCATTGCAAATAGTCTTCTTCATAAGAATTATTCTTTTCCGGTTCTGAATTTACTTGACCCTTAAGGTCGGAGTCTTTATAATTCATTGCTACCCTCCAAGAAATTATTTGCTATCCGCTTCTGATTCTGCCAAAATTAAATATATAAAATTTTTTAGCAAAGTTAAAGAGAAAATGTTTTTTTCAAAGGGCCAAGTGAGTTCGCTTGGCCCCGACTGCCATTGCAAGCTCGCCCGCCAGCCATTCGCCTTAGGCGCAGATGATGGCGGACGGGCCCGCCTGTCACTGCGAGGCACGAGCGGCAAGATCACAATTGGAATAATGGCCTCCGGTTCGCAAAGACTATGTCTCAAAGAGAATAATGGAACACTGGAATATTGAGTTCTGGGAAAATGGAAAAGTGTCTGCCTGTGCGTCGCATGCAGACAAGGGTAATTGTAAAATTCTTTTATTAAAGCAGCGTAGTCCCACCGCGGGATTGAATAAAATCGAGAGGAGCTTTAATAGGTTGATATTAATAAAGATAAATGTAATAGAGCCATGAATAAAAGATGATTTATATTGTTAGTTTAAATTTTGAAATTGTTTTTTCTAAAAATTTATATAAAATAGGTTACAGTCAGAACCAATATAGTAAAGATCAGACAAGGAGCTATTCAAGAAGAAAATGGTCATGCAAAATTTAAGCACCTGGGACTGGGAAACCGGCAAAAAGTTAATTGTGGATACCAGAAAGTGGAAGGATATGTTCGACTGGGTAGAGGAACCTTATGCCAGCCCGGACGGAGAAAGTATAGCGGCAGTTGTAAAAACAGATGACATGGAATTTAGTGTTTGTGAAAATGATACTCCCTGGGAAAGTAAGTTTGACAAAGTATGGTATTTAAAATTTGGGCCTGATAACCGATTGACGGCACTAGTGTCGGATATGGGAGCGTGGACTGTGGCGGTGGATGCTGCTGCCTGGGAAAACACCTTTGACTTTGTATGGAATACCAAATTCGGGGCTAATGGCAAAAATATCACCGTAGCTGCTCAGAAAGACATGGAATACTTTGCGGTGACAAACGATATACCATGGGAGACGAGATTTTCAGACCTGAGCAATCTCACTATCAGCCATGATGGGAAAAGAGTTGCCGGTGTCGTCCCTACAGTCTTGATAAAACAAGGGGATATTTTTCAATTTCAGGGAGGTTGTTATTCCGCAGCAGTGGACGGCAAGCTATGGGATGCAAATTTCGTTAACGTTTGGGGTTTGGCCTTTTCCCATGATTCTGAACACGTAGCCGCAGAAGTGAGAACCTCCCTTTATGATTACACAATTGCTGTGGACGGAGTTCTCTGGGATAAGGTATATACTTCCGTCTGGATGCCGCAATTCAGCCCGACAAACGGTTCTGTCACTGCGCCGGTAAGGATAGCAGGAAAATGGACTCTTGCTCAAGATGGCAAACCGTTTTGGGATCGCTCTTTTGCCCAGCTCTGGCATCATATGTACAGTCCGGACGGAAAAAAAATAGCTGCCATCGTGGCAAGCAAATATGGCCGGTGGACCATTGCAGTTGACGGTATACCCTGGTCTCTCACCTTTGGTGATCTCGTCACTGATGCGGTTTTTAGCCCGGACGGAAACAGGATTGCCTGCATCGGAAAAGAAGACGGAAAGTGGACCATTGCTGTAGACGGTAGGGCCTGGGGTGAAAAATATGACATGGTCTGGCAGCCTGTTTTCAGTCCTGACAGCAGAAGGGTCGCTGCAAAAGTAGAAAGAAACGGACGTTACACTACTGTTATAGACGGCAAACCTCTCAAGAAATCGTATGAAGCACTGTGGAATCCTGTTTTCAGTCCTGATTCTAAAAAAATTCTAATAAAAGGAATCGAGGGCGATCCCGGTGACGGCAATTATTTTCGACAGGTTTTGCCGGTAACCGATATTACCTGCTAACTCGGATCTCTCACAGGCTAAAAGGAAAAAAAGCCATGCATGATATCTATAATTTTGTCAGCGGCCCGCTGGTCTGGGTATCCTTTGTCATTTTTTTCGGGGGTAGTTTGTACAGGCTGATCTCCATGGCCGTGCTGGCCAGGAAGAAGGATGTATTCGTATATGAATATATGAGCTTAAAATTTGGACTTCGGTCGATCCTGCATTGGGTCATCCCCTTTGGAACTGTAAAATGGAGAAAAAACCCGCTTTTCACTATCGTCACATTTACATTTCATTTATGCATTATTTTTATTCCGATTTTTCTTAGTGCACATATAATTCTCTGGAAAGAATCGTGGGATATTAGCTGGTGGTATATTTCTGACACTGCTGCCGATGTATTGACTATAGTTGTTATTGCTTCATGTATTTTTTTTCTTGTGAGAAGAATCGTTCTGCCGGAGGTCAAGTACTTAACATCTATTTCTGATTACGTAATTCTTGCTATTGTTGCTGCGCCCTTTATCACGGGTTTATGGACATATCATCAGTGGCCTGGATTTAGAGTCACGGGAATTATCCACATTATAGCCGGAGAGATCATGCTGGCCTCAATTCCTTTTACACGCTTGATACATATGTTTTTTTTCCCATTTACAAGGGGGTACATGGGTTCTGAATTTGGCGCCATCAGGCATGCAAAAGACTGGTAGGAAACGATTTTATAAAAGGAGAATATAACATGGCTGAACCTGCTATTAAAAGAAGCGATGAAAGCAATAAAATTGTTGATGAGTCAATTGATAAGGGAATTGCACGATTGACTCCGGAAAAAATCGAGCAGGTCATTAACAAGGTTTTAGCGGCGGAAACCGGCGCCCGACTGAAGACATATGTTGAAACCTGTGTCCACTGTGGACTTTGCTCTGAAGCTTGCCACTATTATCTTTCCCATGATAACGACCCGAAATTTTCTCCTGCAGGTAAGGTTAAACAAACCATATGGGAGATATTAAAAAGGAATGGCAAAGTTGATCCTGAGTTTATAAGAGATGCCTCCCGAATTGCATATACGGAATGCAACTTGTGCCGACGCTGCGCTATGTATTGCCCATTTGGTATAGATATTACTTACTTAATGTCTGTTGTGCGAAGGCTCTGCCATATGCTGGGGGTTACCCCGCTGTACATACAGGATACCGCACACAGCCATTCAGCCACCTTAAACCAGATGTGGGTAAAGGAGGATGAGTGGATTGACAGTCTCTTTTGGCAGGAAGAAGAAGCACGGGATGAGATATCATCTTTGAGGATACCCGTAGAAAAGGAAGGGTCTGAAATTTTCTACTCCGTCATTGCTCCTGAACCGAAATTTCGTGCACAGCTTATATATCAGGCTGCAGTTATCATGAATGCAGCCGGAGTTGATTTTACAATGCCGGCAACACCCGGATGGGACAACAGCGATCTATGCATGTTTACCGGAGATTATGAAATGATGGGCCGGTTAAAAAAGGCACATTTTGAAACGGCGATTCGACTCAAGGTCAAGCGGATTGTAATGGGAGAATGCGGACATGCATTCCGATCCGTATATGATACGGGAAACCGGTGGCTGGCATGGAAGATGCCGCCAATACCGATTACACATGCCGTCGAACTCTATTACGAATTGTTAAAACAAGGAAAGATAAAAATTGCTAAAAAATATGATAAGCCGGTTACCTTCCAGGATCCCTGCAATATTGTTCGGGGAAAAGGCCTTCATGAAAAGGCACGTTATGTTGTTGATGCCATTTGCGAAGAATTTATCGAGATGCATCCCAATCGGGAACACAATTACTGTTGTTGTGCAGGAGGCGGTGTAATAAACACCGGTCCTCCATACAAAATGACACGGATTAAAGGGAACAGGATCAAGGCAGAGCAGTTATTTGCGACAAAGGCCAGGGGTGCAAAGACTATAATAGCCCCTTGCCATAACTGTCATGGCGGAATTGAAGATATTAATCATCACTTCGGCCTTGATATGGAACTCTGTTTTCTGAGTGACATCATTTACAAAACCATGGAAAAACCGGCATAAAGAGTAAATCCTAACGTTGCAAAAGTTGAGGATACCGCAGGTCCAAGGCATCAAGGCCGCAGCTGTAGTCGTCTACCGCAAGGTCTTGATAACGCAGGAGATGCGGTGTCATCGGCTTTCCTGAAAGGTAAACAACACAGCAAAAAAAGTGTCTTCATTGGATGGTACCAACGGTTGGGTCTTATGATGGTTAATCCAATCAACCCAAAGCCTTTGTCTGAGCCGTTTAACGTATAATCTGATGTGTTGTTTATGCAACGATAGGATAAATTCAGTTGGGCCGGGCTCAAAAAATTGGGAGAATCCTGATGGAAAAAAGGACATTGATAATATATACGGTAATAATTCTAATGGGTTGTATATTTGCGGTTATGTCCGGCTATTCACAGGAAGGTGTGACAAATGTTGAAGACAGCGCATTTGAGAAGAAGATGAGACCAGCGGTTCAGTTTCTGCATGATAAACACAATGAACAGGCAGAGCTTGACGAATGCAATACTTGTCATCATGTATATAAGGATGGAAAAGTAGTTGAAGATGATTCTTCCGAAGACCAGGAATGTTCAGAATGCCACACCCTTAATAAGGGCGATAACCCTATGTCCCTTGTAAACATTTACCATTTGCAATGCAAGGGGTGCCACCAGAAAAAAAAGGCCGGACCGATCATGTGCAGCGAATGTCATCCAAGATAAACGCACAGCTCGGAACCATAAGAGATTGAGAAGAAAATTGTACACGAAAATTTTCAGACACCCCACAAGGAGAGAAGCATACCATGATTGATCAAGAGACGAAACGGCTTGCTTCTATTTTTGATGCCATAGGGTGTGGTGTTTATATCATCGGTGATGATTACACTATAAAATTTATGAACAAGGCCAGTATTAAAGCCTTTGGAGAAGGCATTGGGGAAAAATGCTATCAGGTGATTGCTAATCGTGATAAAGCCTGTTCCTGGTGCAGGGCAAAAGACGTCTTTAAGGGAAAAACCCTTCGTTGGGAAAACCACTTTCCGCACATCAACAAAACTTTCGAGATTTTTGAATTACCTTTGCAAAGCGCGGAGGGAACCATATCGCACTTTTGTATATATCAAGATATTACAGAGACAAAAGAGCGTGAAAAAATGCTTCGCGCCTCCATAGAAGACTATAAAAAATTGTTTGAACATGTGCGTGTCGGTGTGCACATGAGCAGCAAGGAAGGAAAATTCATTGATGCCAATCAGGCGCTTATGGAAATGTTGGGATACACGAGCAAAGAGGAATTTTTTAAGGTGGATATAGCCAGAGACCTTTATCTGAGACCTGAAGATCGCCGAAAATACCAGGATTTGATTGAACGCGATGGCCACGTAATTGACTATGAAGTTGATTTGAAGCGCAAGGATGGAAAAGTGATCTCGGTATTGCGCACAGCCCACGCACGCTATGATCGAGAGGGGAATGTTATAGGGTATGAAGGGATCTGTGTGGATCAAACCCAGAGAAAGGAAATGGAACGAAAGCTTAAAAAAGCGCATGACTTTCAAACAAACCTTATCCAGACCTCAACAGACGCAATCATCGCTAGTGACCGTAAAGGCAACATCATCATTTTTAATAAGGGGGCTGAAAACATTTATGGCTACACCCAGGAGGAACTTTCCAAAATTCACGTCACCCAGTTTTACAAAGAAGGCGAGGCTAAAAAGATTAAGAAAATGATTTACGGGCCTGAGCACGGCGGCCCCGGCCGTTTGGTTAACTATGAAGTGGAAATTGTCGATAAGTATGGGCAGATAGTACCCATCCTGCTCTCCGCAACATTACTGTATGAAGAAGGGCAGGAAGTTGCCACGGTGGGCTATTTTAAAGATATGCGCGAGGTCAAGCGGCTGCAACAAGAGCTCCACACACTCTTTGAGTTTGAACACAACCTGATTCAGAGTTCCATAGATGCCATCATCGCCTCGGACAGGGATGGATCCATTATCGTTTTCAACCAGCAAGCCGAGAAACTGCTGGGCTATTCCGCATATGAAATGATCATGAAAATGTCTTTTAACGATCTTTTCCCGCCAGCTATGTTGGAAGAGCTCAGAAAAGAACTGGCTTCCGATGAATACGGAGGGGAAAACCGGCTCCTTCTTTTTGAGACATATATGATTAATAAAACAGGCGATAAGGTCCCGGTCCAGCTCTCAGCCACGGTTATGTTTGACCAAAGCGAAGAGATCGGTATGGTAGGATTTTTCAGGGATTTAAGAGAAATCAGAAGAATGGAACAGCAGTTTGCCGATCAGACCCGACTGCTTCACGAGCACAAAATGATTTCCCTGGGCAGGCTGTCCGCCAGCGTTGTCCATGAGCTCAACAACCCCCTTGCAGGAATCTTGAACTATATTCGCCTTATGCTCAAGATTATTAAAAGGGGCTCCTTGGACCAAAAAAACCTAGAAAAGTTTCAAAAACACCTCACCCTTGTTGAGAGTGAGACCAGCCGCTGCTCCAAGATCGTTTCCAACCTGCTGGCTTTCTCACGCAAATCTGAATTAGAACTGAAAGCAATGAGTATTAACGAGCTTCTGGAAAAATGCATTCTGCTTGGCCAGCACAAACTCATGCTTCAGAATATCCATATTAAAACCGATCTTGATCCGGATATTCCAGAGGTTTTGGGAGACTTTAATCAAACCCAGCAATGCGTTATCAATCTCATTTTTAATGCTATTGACGCCATGCCGGATGGCGGCACCCTGACCATAGCGAGTTCATTTGATCCGGAAACGGAGATGGTCGAAATAAAAATAGAAGATACCGGATGCGGTATTGCTGACGAAGACCTTCACCAGATTTTCGATCCATTTTACTCCACCAAGACCGAGGGAAAGGGGCTTGGACTCGGACTTTCGATGGTTTACGGGATCATCGACCGTCATAAGGGATCTGTCACCGTTGACAGCGAGCTGGGGAAAGGGGCCATTTTTACTATTCGATTTCCATCAATCAAGGGGGAGGACTAACCCAATGGGTAATACAGAATAAATCAGGGATGCAAGCAAACCCAGTGGTTATACCCTAAATGAGCGAAAGTCGAGGATGCCCCATATTCGAGGCATCAAGGGCGAAGCCGTAGTCGTCTACTGCGAGCCCTTGATAACGAAGAAGATGGGATGTCATCGGCTTTCCTGAAAGGTAAACAAAATAGGATTTTTTTATAAATTTATATCTCATTTATAGAAGAGTTATGAAAATGTAGCTGAATTCACTAAAATGCATAATAAATCAAACATATCAAATAGTTTTCCTATTTTGTTTACGATCAATTAGGGTTATAGTTTTAGCAAAGGAAACATTTAATTTTATGTAAATTTATACCCTTATCACATTTTTTGAGTTGAGTCGCTCCTAAATCAAAGGAGGAACTATGTTTAAAAAAGTTCTTTTAGCTGCATCTCCCACAGAAGCCAGTGAACGTGCTGCGGACATGGCTTTTGCTCTGGCCAAGCAAAGCAACGCCAAATTATATATTTTCCACGCCTACGGTATAGACTCAAATGGGTGGGGTGGATTAAGACACCTTGTCCCTTCCGGGAAGGTAGAAGAAATAAAAGAAGAAATAGCTCATTACTATCAAGAAAAGCTCGAGAAATTTGGGGTTCAAAATTATACAATCGAAGTTGTCGCAGGAATGCCCCATAGCGAAATCCTGCGTTTTGCCAGAAATAAAGCCGTTGACCTGATTGTTATGGGATCCCATGAAAAAGAAACCGATGGTGATCTGCCGACAAGATGGGGAATGGCCGGCAGTAGTCTCCAAAAAGTGAGCCAGAGGTCGCGCTGTCCCGTGATGGTCGTTTCCAAGCAAGTTCCAAAGATCTGGACCAAGGATGCCGTTGGTGAGCGCCGGGATTTTCGGGTTCTGGTGGTGGATGATGAATTCATCGTTCGCGATTCAATCAAGGAGTGGCTTGAAGATGAAGGTTTTGCCGTGGATATGGCCGCATCAGGTCCGGAGGCACTGGATAAACTCTCAACCAAACCGTATCACCTGATGCTTACGGATATCAAGATGCCGGGGATGGACGGTGTTGAACTCCTTAAAAGGGCCCATAAATCCTTCCCCGATCTTACCGTAATAATGATGACCGCCTACGCAACGGTAGAAACCGCCATAGAAGCCTTGAAGATAGGAGCCCTTGACTATCTCCTCAAACCATTTGACCCGGAGATCCTTATTGATAAGGTCTTTCAGGTATACCAGGATTTTGAGGCTACCAGATCGGTAAAGGTGACCTTCTCTAACATTGTCCTGGCTACGGACTTCTCTGAACCGGCTCGATATGCCTTCGATTTTGCCTCCAGGATGACCCGCCAATACCAAGCCAAACTCCACATCTTTCACGTCGTGCCCGTTATCCATAATGAAAGTGTTTTAATATTAGATCAAGCGAATATAGAAAACAGTATAAATGATGCTAAGGAAAAAATGAAAAACAAATATGGCTCGGAATTAGAAGGAGTTGTAGAATATTCTTTTGAATCATGGGAGGGAAGGCCATATGTCGAGATCCTCAAATTTGCCAGGTGGAGGAATGCCGACTTGATAATTATGGCCCATCATTCCAAAGAGATTGATCCGGAAAAAGCTTTGCTCGGTTCAAATGTAGTCCGGGTTGCCCTTTCCGCTGCATGTCCAACCATCAGTATAAACCGGCTTCCAATTTCCCGTCGATCATCAGTGTAACGTCACTCCTCCCCTCTCCGAGCCTGAGGGGGTTTAGGGAAATTTTCATGCAAGATTCAGGTTGTAAGTTTATGACAGTAATTTGTTCCGGAACGCTTTGGTAATGGAAAGATTCATGTCCAATCGCAAATCCTGTTCCGATAGGCCAAGGGCCAGCCCCAGAAACTGAGGAAGATAAAGGATGGGCATGCTCAGATCCTCCTTGCACATCCCTGATATTTTTTTCTGGTACGCCTCCAGGTTCATCTGGCACATCGGACATACCGTAACGATGGCATCTGCTCCCCTGGCCGCCTTCAATATAGCGGCCACGAGTTCCAGAGCTACCTCTGGCTTGGTGGTCATGTGAGATGCTCCGCAGCATCTGCCCCCCATATTCCAATGATGGATCTTTGCCCCAGCGGCTTTAATAACCCCTTCCATTGAGCGAGGTTCCTCAGGATCGTCAAAAATAGAATACGGGCGAAGGCACTGGCATCCATAATAGGGAGCGATTATAAGATCTGTAAATGCCTTTTTTACGCGGGCAAAGATCTTTTTAGAACCCACGTCATTTGCCACCACGTCAAGGAGATGCCGAACCCGCAGCTGACCTCGCAGGTTAAGCTTTTCCTCAGCTAATATGATGTTGATTTTATCAAGAAGCTCTGTATCCTTTCGTATCTTTTCCTCAACCTTTTTCAGGTTCAGATAGCACGCGCTGCACGGAACAAGAATTTCCTTAACTCCATCCATGTTCTCGGCCTTTGCGAGAACGAGTGCCGGTAGCGCCAGAGAAAGAAGGTGGCTTGTAGCCTCGGCAGCACTGGCACCGCAACAGGTCCAGTCTTCAAGTTCAATGAGTTCTGCTCCCAGTTCCTGCATAAAGGCTCTGGTGGAGGAGTTGTATTCTAGGGCCGTTCCCTCGAGAGAACATCCCGGGTAATATAGGTATTTCATATTTGCCTTCCACAATCTTAAACCGAACAAGCCAGAACTAAAAATTATTTGCCACCAAGACACAAAGGCACCAAGGAAATATTTTTATTATGTTTTTCTTTGTGTCTTTTTTTCTAACTCTTCCACCTTACGAAAGATCGCTTTTAACGCACCGTTTCCTTTTGAAGGAATCTCAAAAGAAATCTTTCCTTTGCCCATGAGTTTCATTCCCAAGGGGGCAAACTGAAGGGGCAGAAAGGGGTTTTTCATGGAAATAAAATAGAGTGTCATCAACTCCATCTCCCTGACCCGGCCATGACGATATACGCTCTCCATAAAACTTTTGTAAAAACGGGTGCTCTTCTTATAGGGCGCCAGATTCTCCTTTGCGGCTATCTGCTTGAGTGCACTCATCGCCTCGGTAAGCGGAAGACCCCGTGGGCATCGTAGTGTACAGTAATAGCAGACAGAACATAGTGAGAAGGTCTTTGAATGAAAAATTGTTTCTTTTTCTCCTCTAAGGACGTTGTACCATAGCTGACGGGGGGTGAGATCCATGGCAAAGGCACTGGGACAAGAACCCGTACAAGTGCCGCACTGGATGCAGGTACTTATCATATCCCGGATGGATGCCAGTGAATCAATGACCGGAGCAGGTGCAGTTTCAGATTCTTGTTCGCTTTCTAATTTTTCCAAACGGTTCATGTGCCCACCTTTACAATTGTTACAAGTTAAATTAAACGTTTATTCAAATGCAGAATCAATGACATCGAGCATTTGCCGGTCTGAAAACCCAACAAGCACCGACGCGCTGTTGGGACAAACCGTGGCACATGATCCGCACCCCTGGCACATAGCGGGATTGACGATCACCTTTTCCAGATCAAGATCTAAGGTGCGGGCGCCATAGGGGCAGGCGTCGATGCATTGCTCACATAAACTGCAAAGGCTGTGATGGATCTCCGCCACTACTTTCCCGGCAGGCATCTGTTCGTGGGAAAGAATTCTTAAGGCACGCTGGGACGCAGCCCTGGCAGTGGCTATGGATTCAGCAATATTTCGGGGAGAATGAGCCAGGCCACAGGCAAAAACACCTTCCTTGATCGAATCCACAGGTCTCCATTTCATCTCCGCCTCCTGAAAGAAACCGTCCTGATCGACGGTCACGCCAAAGGCTTCTGCCAGGTCCTTGGGAAGGGTGGGAACAATGCCGGTGGCAAGGACAACAAGATCAGCATCTAGCCGGATCTTTTGCCCGATAATCGGTTCAAGGGCGGTTATCTGAATAGATCCGTCCGTGACGGTCACCCGGGGTTTTTCAGCCACATCATACGGGATAAAGATCACACCTGCCTTGCGGGCTTGCGTGTAATAGGACTCGACAAATCCATAGGCCATAATGTCCCGATAAAAAATGTAGATGTCAATATCAGGATTTTGCCCCTTGAGACATAGAGCATCCTTTAAAGATGTATCGCAGCATATTCGGCTGCAGTAATTCCTTGGCTCCTCTCTGGAATCCACACACTGAATCATGACCACTGATTTGAGTTGGCTCGGATCGAGTGTATTGTCATTTATTTTTTGCTCCAGCTCCTTTTGGGTGATAATTGCCTCGCTTTTGCCGTAGTTATATGAGGTGGTTGTAGCTTCCATTCCTCCAGTGGCAAGAATGGTCACGCCATGTTCCAGGGTGAAAGTCCCTTTTTCTTTGTTCTCAATAGTGGTATAAAAACACCCCACCTGACCATAGGAGCCGACCACCCGGCTTCGGGTGTGGACCCGGATTAAGGGATGTTTTTCCAACTTATGCCGTTTTTTCTCCAAAACAATCTCTGTTATGTTTCCTTCCAGGTCTCGCTCCAACCAGTTAAGATTACCCCCCAACGTCTCTTCTTTTTCCACCAGATCTACTTGAAAGCCGTGATCTGCGATGGAAATGGCGGCTGTCATACCGGCGATTCCCCCGCCCACCACCAGAGCCTGCTGAAAAATTTTCACCCTGGGCGCAGGATTAGGATCAGCCCATTTAACTCTGGCAAGGCCCATTCCCAGAATAGACGATAGCTCATTGATGATCGCTGTTCTTTCATCTACTGACGGAGTTTCATCTTTATGTTTTGACATTTGATCCATGAGCCTTAAATTGACCACATGAATGAGGCCATGCACCAAACCCACACGTCGTCCCAGTTCCCTGGTTTTTCGCGAATACACATAGGGAATGCAGGACCCGATCAGAATACGGTTTGGTTTGTATTTTTCCGCCAATTCAACAAGATTCTCCCAGCCCGTAGCGGTACAGGTCTGTTCAAGAAAGAAAACCTGGTCCACAGCCGGGTCAGTCTCAAGGCGCCGGGCAAGTTGCTGCGGATCGAAAAGCTTGGAAAGGGTATCGCCGCAGGTACAGACAACTACCATGACTCTGGGCGGTTCCTGCGAAATGTCGAGAAAAGGATCATCGGATATACCTTCAAGAGGAAGGCTGCCACCGGTGGTATGAATCACACGGGATGCAGCCAAAGCAGCAGCAGAAGCCTGGATTACAGATTCATTGATGTCCTTAAGACCTGAAAAAGAACCTCCCAACAGGATTCCTTCCTTACTTGTCAGCGTCTCTGAAAAAGGTTCGGCCTTACAGAATCCCCACCGATTGAGAGAAATTCCAACCATTTCGGCCAGTTCAGCCGTACCCGGTGCAGGCCTTTGGCCCACTGAGAGTACAACCATATCGAAGTGCTCTTCCTTGTGGGTACCGGTATAATCAACATGACCGACGATAAGATCGCCGCTGGATTCATCCTGGATTAAGGAATGGACACGCCCCCTTTCAAATCGAACACCATGCTTGGTTTCCGCCTGGGAGCGATAGCGCTGGAACGACTTTCCAAAAGTGCGCATATCCATGTAAAAAATGGCCGCTTCCAGTTCCTCTTCAGCCCTTTCCTTGGCCACCAGGGCTTCCTTAATAGCGTGCATGCAGCAGACGAAGGAGCAAAAGTCGGCGTCGATCTGAATGTCTCTCGATCCCACACACTGAAACCAGGCCACCTTGCGAAGCGGTTTGCCGTCGGAAGGTCGCACCAGGCGACCCTGTTGCAAGGCGGCACTACTTAAAATTCTTTCGAAATCAAGACTCGTTACCACATTCGGATAAACACCATACCCGAAGGTGTTCTCGCCTTCGGCAGGATCGAAATAGGCTGTACCTCCACAAAGGACCAGAGCTCCGACTTCTATGGGTGGTTCACGGGCGGCTTCATGCTCCTGGTATTTCTCAAAAACCATTTGAATAAGATTATCGGGCTCAAATGGTTTTATGAGATAGTCGGATGCCCCTATCTTCATGGCCTCCACAGCAGTCTCCACCGTGGCATAGGCGGTCATCATGACCACGCAAAGATCGGGAAAATCCTCTTTGGCTTTTTGAAGGAGTTCCACACCGCCCATTCCCGGCATTTTAATATCTGTAAGCATGAGTTGATAGGTTTGTTTTGACAGAATGTCCAGGGCTTCCGGGCCGGATGCGGCCATATTGACGGAAAAACCTTCATCTTCAAGCCACTCCTTGATTGAATCGCGAACGATGAGTTCGTCGTCCACCACCAGGACACGAAAGTCTCTATGTATGTGCTCTGAAACCTTGATGGCGTCCGTGGGACAAACCGCTTCACAGTCCCCACAGCGGGTACAGGCGGTCATATCTATTACATACGGATTGGGAATAGCATGTGGAACCGGAAGGTAGATCGCCTTTCGAGTGGTCATGCCGGCGTGGAAAGAATCCGGAACTTCCACCGGGCAGACTTTCACACACTCACCGCATCCCATACACAGAACAGGATCAACAAGTCTCGGTTTCTGACGTAGCGTCACCTGAAAATGGCCCGGTTCGCCTTCCACAGAGGCAAGTTCTGTGGAAAGACGGATTTCGATGTTTTCGTGGAAAAGTCCTTTGCGAAGGCAATACTGAGACGATGTATCTCGATCCACCAGAGGAAGCATTTTGCACATACCGCAGCGGTCGGTTGGAAACTGATAATCGAGCTGGCTCAGAATTCCTCCAATGTGCGGTAACCGGTCGATGAGGATTACACCATAGCCAAATTCCGCCAGATCCAGGGCAGCCCGGATACCGCTGATTCCGGATCCCACCACCAGTGCTTTACCGATTTTTTTCTTCATAAAAAAACTATCCTTAACCTACTTTCCGATTCCGACAACATCGCTTAGCTCATCTTCCCGAAACACCGACAGAGGAGGTTCATCCTCAATACTTTTCCCAGGTTCGTACTCGAATCCTTTCTGTGTTCGAAATGAAACGGTTCGAAACAACTCCATCACCGGAATATTGTTGGGACAGGCATTGGAACACTGTCCGCACCCGACACATGCGGTACTCATGTGTGCAAGCCGGGTAATATGATAAAAGACGGTATCGGTGGGCATCTTGATGAGACCCTTACGATTGGCCCATCGCAGGTACTGGATCGGTTCATGGTTAAAAACATCTGTGACAAAGACACATTCCTTACAATAGCAAACCGGACAGGCCACCCTGCAGTTGTAACAGTTTATGCAGTTGGCAAGATAGATGTTAAGTTTTTCCACACTGTTGGTGACCTCAGTAGTTTCTGCAAACATTTTATCACGATAGGCCGTTCTTTCAGCGATCAGCGATTCAACGGCCGCAGTGCGTTCCGGTGGTTCTTCTGCATTAGAAAGATCAAGATTTTTACAGAGATCCTCTCCTTTTGAAGTCCGGGCCTGAATCAGCAGGTTGTTGTTTGTATCGACCCCGAAAAGTCCGATTAAAATGTCCGCACAATTGGGGACAGGGTGTTCGCATGCTTTACAGGCCGGGTTCAGGTCAAACCCGTGCTCGGCCATTTTTTCCCCGGATAAGACATTCCGGTAAAATTTTGAAGTGAATTCTGTTTCTTGTTCTCCGACAATCTGGGTATAATCGACATTCTTGTATGCTCCCATGCAGTCGATTCCCACCAGCACCACTTCTTCAATCCGGCCTTGCTTGAGTTTCACCAATTCGATAAATGAGCGTATTTCACAGGGGCGCAACACAACCGCCACTCTTCGTCCCATGGGTTTACGAGTGAGCCGGGAAACAATTTTGGCTGCATTTATGGGAAAAACCGGTGCCAGAGGATCGGCGCCATTGAGTAGTTCAGGATCGGTCACAAGAGTCGGCATCACTACATTCTTCATGGGGAGGTGTTGTGGAACCAGAATTGCACTGATATCCTCCAACTGAAGGATGGATCGGAAAAACTCTCGTAGAGTTGCCAAAAGGTCTCCGTTTTTTACATTGATTTTCGCCGTTTTCACCTTAAAAACTCTCCAAAATAGGTAATGGTTACTAAGTATCGTGTACTGGATACAAGCGACTGGGTATTGAACATCCGAGGAGCAATACCTGATATTTAAAATTATATTACCATTATTCCTTTGGCCGCGTTGGGTCCCAGGCTCTTAATCTGTGTTACCATTTCACGAATGGTCTCGGCAAACTGGATTCCGTCGCTGGCGCCAATCCAGGTCAACCGGAGCCGTTCATCGTCAAAGCCGAATTGGGGAAGGATCTCTTTGAGAAGCTTGATTCGTCTTCGCGCTTTGTAATTTCCGTTGATATAATGGCAATCTCCAGGGTGACATCCACTGACAAGAACCGCATCGGCCCCCTCAAGAAAGGCCTTGATCACATATTTGGGGTCAACCATACCGGTGCACATGACCCGGATCAATCTCACGTTGGCAGGATAACCCAATCTTGAGGTTCCGGCCAGATCTGCGGCGGTATATGTACACCAGTTACATACAAAAGCGATGATCGTCGGTTCAAAGTCTCCCATGATCCCCCTCCATTAATAAAATCGTTGCACGATTTTATAAAACGCGGCTTCGCCGCTTTAAATTGAAAACAATGTATCTTCTCAATAAATTCTAGAGCCCACTGGTGATAAAATGTAAAATAGCTGGCTGTTTGAGCGTGTTAGTGAGCCTTAAGAAAAAACAGCGCATAAGATATTTTATCTTTTAAATATATAATGTGGCGTTTAAACAACTAGTATTAAAGGATTGGCCACTGTTTTTTCTTTAAGCTCACTTACATGCGAGTTCCAGATGTTTTACATTTTATTATCAGTGGGCGGATCGTCTTTAACATTTTATTCTTCAGAACTTATTGAGAAGATATATCCGTCCTTAATCGTTTAAATTCCCACTGAATTCAGTGAATCAATGATTCCTTCGAGTTCTGCAAAAATCTGTTTTTCATTGAAATGTTTGACCTGTGCAGCACCGCTGGGGCAAAATCCGGCACAACTCCCACATCCTTTGCAAAGCGCCTCATTTACCATGGAGATGCCCATGCGCACGTTATATTCTATGGCAGAATACGGACAAAGATCAATGCAGGTCTGGCACCCTGCGCACACGTCCGGATCAATCCACGATACGATCGGAGCAATCTCCACCTTTCCCAGAGTAGCTAATGCCAGGGCTTTGACAGCTGCGCCGGATGCCTGGCAAACCGAATCCGGAATATCTTTGGGACCCTGACAGACACCGGCCAGAAAAACTCCGTTCGTAGCAGTATCCAGAGGACCCAGTTTGGGATGTTCTTCCAAAAAAAAACCGTCCGCACCCTGGTTGACTCCAAAAATCCTGCCGACCTCTTGAGCATCGCTGCGGGCCTGAATCGCATTACACAGGATCACCATATCCACCGGAACCCGTATACTCCGTCCCAAAAGGGTATCTTCTGCAATGGCAATGAGTTTGCCTTGCTCTTCGGGTTTGATCGCCTGATCGGTAATCTCCGCCACCTTGCCCCTGATGAAATGGGTTCCTTCTTTCTGACACCTTTCGTAAAATTCTTCGTAACCTTTGCCAAAGCAACGCATGTCAATATAAAAATTAAAAACTTGGGCATCGTGGCCCACTTTTTCATGGATTAGATGGCCATACTTGAGGGCGTACATACAGCAAACCCTGGAGCAGTATTCATGATAGTTCACATCCCGGCTCCCGATGCAGTGAAGAATGGCCACGCTTTTCGGAATTCGGGTGAACTCCCCGTTTTTGTCTCTGATAAGGATATCGCCGCCGGTGGGACCGGTAGCATTGCTGAGACGCTCGAACTCAAGGGAGGTAAAAACATTGGGGTGTTTTCCATAGCCAAACTGCTTCATCGGTGTGGGATCCATGGTGTCGTATCCGGTTGCGATGATAATGCTCCCAACCTTTACCTCTAATTCTTCTTCCTTCATACTGTGGTCTATGGCGTTTGCCTCACAAACCCGGACGCATTCCATACATTCACAGCAGAGACCGCAATTCAAGCATCGCCGGGCTTCTCGTTGTGCCTCGCTTTCTGAAAAACCAAGGTCCACTTCGTCAAAGGAAGCTGCACTGATCTTTGCGTCCAGATGCTGTGGATGTACTGGGTATTCCCGGGAAAGCCCATCCGTAATTTCTCGCCAATCTCGGCCCGGTTGTTCCCGGACCTGAAGCTGTTTTGCATAAAGGTCCAAATCTTCGCCATTGATATAGCGATGGATCGCCTCGACGGCCTTTTGACCGGCGGCTACCGCCTCTATCACCGTTGCCGGACCCATGACCGCATCGCCTCCGGCAAAGACGTAAGGGATGTTTGTTTGCATTGTCTGGGGGTTTACCTTCAGGGTATTTCGCGGAGACCATTTAAGGTCAGGCTCCTGATGGGCCCAGGGTGCATGAATTTTCTGACCAATGGCCGGGATCACCGCATCACAGGGGATCACGAATTCGGAGCCGGCCACCGGCACCGGGCGACGGCGCCCGCTGGCATCCGGCGGCCCCAGTTCGGTTCGAATGCATTCGAAGCCGTCGACCTTGCCCTGTTTTTCAAGAATCTTGACCGGAGCGGTGAGAAACAAAAGGCAAATCTCTTCCCTTTTAGCGCCTTCAACCTCTTCAGTATAGGCCGGCATCTCCCGTTCCGAACGACGATAGACCACAGTAACTTCCCGGGCGCCCAGGCGCTTTACAATCCGTGCCGTATCAATGGCCACGTTTCCGCCGCCGACGACGACAACTTGTCTGCCGGGACATGTTTTATCCCCCAAATTTACTTGCCTTAAAAAAAGAACCGCATCCATAACCCCTTGGGTGTCCTTCTCACCAGGAATGTGCATATCCAGGGAATCATGAGCTCCGATTCCGAGAAATACAGCGG
Source organism: uncultured Desulfobacteraceae bacterium (assembly GCA_964492995.1). Taxonomy (GTDB): domain Bacteria; phylum Desulfobacterota; class Desulfobacteria; order Desulfobacterales; family UBA11574; genus S5133MH16. The sequence goes on from CAZBOB010000011.1 coordinate 24,000, forward strand.
AGAAACCCTCTTCTTTCAAATCAGTAAGTGTAAGATCTGACCCGAACCGAACTCCGGTTCGCGTCTTGACACCCAGGCGTAGAATATAGTCGATCTCATGATCGAGAACTTTTGGAGGGAGACGAAAATCCGGAATTCCCACCCGAAGCATTCCGCCCAAGACGTCAAGGGCCTCAAAAATGGTTACCTGATAGCCCTTTAACCGCAGGTAGTATGCTACGGTCAGCCCGGAGGGCCCTGAGCCGACCACCGCTACCTTTTCCGAACGTTCCTCGATTTCCGGCGGTTCGAGTTCTTTCAGGTTTGCATGATCTGCGGCAAAGCGCTTCAAATCTCTGATGGCAATCGCCCCATCCACCTCCAACCTTCGGCATTGAGATTCACAAGGATGCGGGCAGACTCGTCCAAGTACTCCCGGCAGCGGCAGTCGCTCCATAATTAACCGTGTAGCTTCCCGGTACTTGCCCTGACTAATGAGCTGTACATAGCCCTGGACATTTATGCCCGCCGGACAAGCGATCGCACAAGGGGCCCGATCTTTTTTATCTATACAGAAGGTAATGGGTACGGCCTGTGGAAATGCTCTGTAAATGGCCGCGCGATGACCCAGCCCCTCATCCCATTCACTCGGGACCGATACCGGACAGACATTCGCACATTCACCACACCCCGTACAAACCCCCTCCGTCACATAGCGCGGCTTACGGCGGATCCTGACGGTGTAGCTGCCGATGAATCCCGACACCTCCGTTACTTCGCTGTATGAAAGCAACTCGATGTTTGGGTTCTGGGCCACTTCAACCATCTTTGGGGTTCCGATACAGGCGGCACAGTCGAGCGTAGGAAAAGTCTTATCGAACTGAAGCATATGCCCGCCAATGGTAGTCGATTTTTCCACCAGATATACTTTATGCCCGGCATTGCCGATGTCTAAAGCAGCCTGCATGCCTACAATACCGGCACCCACGACCATGATATCAGGATGTACGACTGCCTCACGATCATCGAGGCTCTCATGGTAATTGACCCGGTTGATCGCCGCCGCCGCCAGTGTTTTCGCTTTCCGGGTGGCCTCATCTTCATCCTCGGTGACCCATGAAACTTGTTCGCGAACAGAGGCCATCTGAAAAAAATAAGGATTAAGACCGGCCCGCCGGCAAGTACCTTGAAAGGTCTTTTCATGGAGTCTGGGTGAGCAAGAGGCCACGACCACCCGGTTAAGGTTAAATTCCTTAATGTCCTTTTCAATCATCTCCTGGCCCGGGTCCGAACACATAAACTTGTAATCCCGGGCGATCACCACATTTTTCAGCTCTCGGGCAAAGGCCGCCACCTCCTCAACCCGAACCTTGCCGGCGATATTGATCCCGCAATGGCAGACATAAAAACCTAACCTGATGGACATGACCGCCCCCTTTTTTACGAAATCTCGAAAAGAAAATATTAAAACGCGAAAATCAGTCAGCCGATTTTTAATTTTAAACCCAATAACCTGCTGGTGTTTATGACGAACTATCTGATTTGGACAGAAATTTAAAATAGTTTTTGAGACTGTAAAAAATAGCTTTTCAGGCTATAAGAAGATTTAAAAAAAATCAACACATTTTACCGGCCGGGATAATGAAGATGGTCAAATTAGAGGCTTCGCCCCAGTTGGAATGGTGGAATGCTGGAATAATGGAATAATGGGTAAATGGTAAATTTTGGGTTAACGATAAAATCAAAAATGGCTAATATCCTTTTGAAAACCAATCTTCCAGCATTCCACTATTCCATTATTCCATATTCGAGGCAGCGCTAAGGCCTTAAAAAATGTCTTATATTTTCATTAAGTTGTAGAATTTCAAAAACGTTGACTCACGGTATGACAGACTTTCTTATTTCATGCGGCCGTATTTTTGGCCAGTTTAATGGGGTTGGGTCCCAATTTTCGGATTCTTTCATCCATTTCAACTGCGATTTCGGCAAAACGCGGCCCATCATTTGATGAAAGGTTGTACATTTGCGCCCGTTCTCCCCCGACACCGATGGTATCAAGAATTTTTTGAACATGTTCCACCCGTTTACGTGCTCTAAGGTTGCCGTTGTAATAATGGCAATCTCCTTCCAGGCATCCTACCGCATAGACTCCATCTGCTCCCTTTTCAAAGGCATGGAGGATATGAAGGACATCTATTTCACCGGTGCATGGAACTAAAATGATTTTAATATCAGACGGGTATTGCAATCGCATGGAACCTGCCAGGTCCGCAGCAGTATAACCTCAATAGTTGCAACAAAATGCGATAATGATCGGCTCGAAATCTTCTTTCATAATACCTCCTTCTTCTCAAACGGGCTGTAATGATACCAAATTTTCTATTGACATAACATACCATTTTGTCTCATATATTTCCAATAAAATTTTAAAGAGGTAATTAAGATGCATAATAGCATTTCAGATCCGGAGACAGCAACTGAACATGACCCCTGCGAGCAGAGAGAATTAATCGGAGACCGGGGAGATTATTTTCTAAATAGAATTCAGGGAGAAACCGGTGTAAATTTTTCGGCATGCTATCAATGCGAACGCTGTACCAATGCCTGCCCTATCAGTGGTTTCATGGATCTCAAGCCTCACCAGATCATTCGCTATGTTCAATTGGGATGGCGCATAAGACTGTTAAAATCTTCAACCATCTGGATATGTTTGTCATGTGAAATGTGCACCACATATTGTCCCAACGAGGTGGATGTGGCAGAAATTATCAATCATTTGCGCATGATGGCGGCCAGTTCCTCCATAACTCCGAAAGAAAAAAGTCTTGCCGTATTTCATCGAACCTTTCTAGAAGAACTCATCAAGTCTGGAAGAATAAACGAATTTCGATTGATGAGAGCCTATTATTCGAAGCCGGATATTCTACATACAAAGATAAAAAACGGAACTTTTAAAGAAGAATTTCGGTTGGCCATGACTTTGTTGCGTAAAGGAAGGCTCAAATTATCCGCGCCCAAGTCCAAAGCGGTCAAGGAAATTCAAAAAGCTTATTTTCAGACTCGCGGAGAGATCTCTTAATGAAATTATCTTTTTATCCGGGCTGTTCCCTGGAAGGAATGGCCAATGACTATTGCGAGTCCATTTACGCGGTCTTCAAGGATCTGGGCATTGATCTGGTTGAAATAGAAGATTGGTCATGTTGCGGGGCAACCGCGGCCCACAGCCTCAGTGAGGTCATGTCCGTGATTCTGCCTGCAAGAAATCTGGCCGCTGCCGAGAAAATGGGGCTTGATATCATTTGTCCGTGTTCTTTGTGCTTTAATCGGCTTCTGTTTTCCCAGAAAATGATAAAGAAAAAAATTTTTCATATACCCTGGCATGTTACAGGAAATATCCGGGTTCTTGATATGACGCGCTTTTTAGCGAAACCTTCCATTATTAAATTGATAAAACAATGCATTTTGAAACCGTTAGACAGCCTGAAAGTGGTCTGCTATTACGGCTGCCAGATGGTTCGTCCTCCGAAAATTACCGGCTACGCAGATTATGAAAATCCCCAAACCCTGGATCACATTGCCGCGGCAGCCGGCGCCCAGGTAATTGACTGGTCTTATAAATCCACATGTTGCGGCGCAAGCATCGGCATTGGTCGCAGGGAAATCGTGGAATCTCTTTCAAAAAGGATTTTGCAGAAAACCCAACAGGCCGGGGCCGAAGCCATTGTGGTCTCATGTCCGTTGTGCCAGTCCAATCTGGATATCGTTCAAAAAGATCGATCCCAACCACCGACGCCAATATTTTATATTACGGAATTACTCCGCTTGAGTTTTAATGACAAAGGAAATCCAAAATGGTTTAAGATGCATGTTGCAGATCCTGTGCCGCTTTTAAAAGCAAAGGGTTTACTGTAAAAATTATGGAATCCTATCTCAAAAACCCGGTGGGGAAAGTTATCGTTATTGGCGGAGGCATCGGAGGAATTCAGTGTGCCCTGGATCTGGCGGATACAGGTTTTTATGTCTATCTTGTTGAAAAATCGCATACTCTTGGCGGAACCATGGCGCGTCTGGACAAGACCTTTCCCACCAATGATTGTTCAACCTGTATGTTTTCTCCTAAAATGGTCCATGCCGCCGGTCATGCCAATATCGAAATTCTTTGCTTAAGCCGCTTGCTGGAATTAAATGGAGCGCCCGGGCGATTTACCGCACGAATTGAAAAACAGCCCCGATATATCAATGAGGAAAAATGCATCGCATGCGGAGAATGTGCTGAAAAATGTCCCGTAAAAGTGCCGGATCCCTTTAACGGGGAGCTGGGAACACGCAAGGCGGCTTTTCTGACATTTCCCCAGGCGGTCCCTTTAAAATATGCAATAGATGCCAAAAATTGCCTCTACTTCACCAAAGGAAAATGCGGTATCTGCAAAAAGATCTGTCCGGCTGAAGCCATTGAATACGATCAAAAACCTGAGATTTTACAAATTGAAGCCGGTGCGGTTATCCTCTCAACCGGTTTTGAACTGGCGTTAACGGAAATGGAGGGAGAGTACGGTTATGGAAGATATAAAAACGTTGTCACCTCCCTTCAGTATGAACGGATGTTATCGGTCACAGGTCCCTATGGCGGACACATCCGGCGGCCGTCGGATGGGAAAGTCCCGCGCAACGTCGCCTGGATTCAATGTGTCATGTCGCGGGATCTTGCCCGAAACAGACCCTTTTGTTCTTCGGTCTGCTGCATGTACGCTGCAAAACAGGCGGTATTAACCCGCAGCCATGAACCGGACACCCAAGCAACCATTTATTTCATGGATATTCGGGCCCACGGTAAAGGATTTGACCAATATATCGATCGTGCCCGTAAACGCCACGGCGTGCAAACCAAACGATCCATGATTTCTGTGGTTTACCTGAATCCTGAAAATGACAATTTGATCATTGAAACATTTGATCATCGTTTAAACTGTAAAAAGGAAGAAGAATATGATCTGGTCGTTCTTTCGACCGGTTTTAAACCGTCGGATGATTTTATCGACCTTGCAAAACAGCTGGGGCTTGTTACAAACCCATATGGATTTTTAAGTACCGAATTTGATGAACCTGTATCCACTTCCAAACCCGGAGTCTTTGTGTGCGGCGGAATTGAATCGCCAAAAGATATTCCCGAAACCGTAATACAGGCCGGTGCGGCCGCAGCCGAGGCTTCCATATTAATTAATACTGCGAGAAATTCTGAAATTGTATTTGATAAAGTCCCGGATGAAGCGCCCATGGATATCACGCCGCGCGTTGGCGTGCTGATTTGCCATTGTGGAACCAATATCGCCGGTGTCGTGAATATACAGAACGTCCTTGATTACGTAAAAAAGCTGCCCCGGGTGACTTTTGCCACCGATTTTTTGTTCACCTGTTCCACCGAAACTCAGCAAACCATTATCCAACTGATTAAAGAGCATCGTCTTAACCGCATTGTAGTGGCTGCATGTTCGCCTAAAACACACGAACCTTTGTTTCAGGATACGTTGCGCAAGGCGGGTTTAAACCCTTATTTATTCGATCTGGCAAGTATCAGAGATCAGTGTGCCTGGGTTCATGGAAACGATCCTGAAAAAGCCACTAAAAAGTCAAAGGAGCTTATTCGAGCAAGTGTGGCCCGTGCAGTAAAATTGGAACCTTTGTATGACAAATCATACCTGACCGTTAATCATGGATTGGTTATCGGCGGAGGTGTGGCCGGGATGACGGCTGCTCTGACCATTGCGGATCAGGGATTTCATGTTCACCTTGTGGAAAAAAAAGACCGGCTGGGTGGTTTTGCAATAAATCTGAAATTTACACTGGAAGGGAATTCACCTCCAAAGTTGATCCGTTATCTGATTGAAAGAATTACCCATCATCCGAAAATTACGGTTTATTTAAAAAGCAGGCTGGTTTCTCATAACGGACATATGGGAGCATTTAATGGAACGGTTCAAAATGAAAATGGCACCATACCTGTTCAATATGGGGCCGTAATTGTTGCAACCGGGGGCCGGCCGTATGAGCCTACGGAATATCTTTACGGAAAAAATAAACGTGTCCTTACTCAGGTGGAGTTTTCAAAACGCCTTGTGGAGGATTCATCCTGGGCAAGTCGGCTCAACAGGATTGTAATGATCCAGTGCGTTGGATCACGGGAACCTGACTTCCCTTTTTGCAGCAGAGTATGCTGTGCTGCGGCCGTAAAAAACAGTATCCAATTGAAAGAGATTAATCCCGGCGCCAAGATCATTGTTTTGTATCGAGATGTAAGAACTTTTGGATTCAAAGAACTTTATTATTTAAAAGCAAGGCAAAAAGGCGTCCTCTTTTTCCGGTATATCCCGGAAGAAAAACCAAAAGTTTATGATAATAACGGCAAACTGACCGTCGATTTTACGGATAGAAGCTTGAATCAAAATTTTCGAGTTGAGCCTGACCTTGTGGTGTTAAGCTCCGGTATTCGACCCAATGAGGGCGCCAAGCAGATCGCCTGGCTCCTTAAACTTTCTATGGTTAATGAAGGCTTTTTCCTGGAAGCCCATGTAAAATTAAGGCCGGTGGAATTTGCCACTTCCGGAGTTTTTCTGGCAGGATTAGCCCATAGCCCCAGGTTTATTGAAGAGTCCGTAACCATGGCCAAAAGCGCGGGTCAGCAGGCCATGAAGATTTTGTGCAAAAAGGAGATGACGATTTCCGCGGCAAAAGCCGAAGTAGACCCTGAGAAATGTTCCGCCTGTCTGCTCTGCGTACGCGTATGTCCTTATGGTGCGCCCTTTATTAATGAAGACGGTGTATCCCAGATCCCTCCGTCGGCATGTGCTGGATGCGGCATTTGTGTTTCAGAATGTCCTTCAAAGGCAATTACATTAAAGCACTGCACCGATGATCAGATTATTGCTAAAATCGATGCCCTGCTGGAACCGACCGATTCATTTTTTCCTTTTCCAAGATATGCCGAATAGCCAGTGAGTTCGCTTGGCTCATCCCGCTCACTCGCGGGAGAATGTCGGAGTAATGGGTTATGGAAAAATGAAAAGACTTAATATTCATGAATAGAATTGAAAATGCTTTTGGAATACTGTATGTTAAAAACTCAAGTTTTGCACCCTTTAATTCTACTGAAGACTTATCTCATGTCACTTGGACAGGTCTTATTCAAGTGAATTTCGAAGACAGCGGCCCATCACCATATATTTTCTTCAAGGCGATATAAACCTTGACATTGCAGCGTGACCCAATATTTTAGGATTTATGAACGGTTTGAGATCGTATAAAAAGTTGTCGATTTAACATTTATAAAGGCCTATCGTACCAATGCCGTATGAAAACTGAAAAATTTTTACAAGAACATAAATATTATAAAACACTTATCGAGAGCGCTACGGATTATGTTGTCGCTATCAACCGCAACTATCAGATCATAATGGCCAACGAGCTTTTTAAAAATGAATTCGGTATGCAACCCAATGATTTCTGTTACAAGGTATGGAAAAACAGAAATGAGAAATGTGAAGAGTGCCTGGTAGAAAAAACCTACCGGGATGGCCGGGCACACTGGAATGTAGAAAATGTAACAATGAAGGACGGCAGAGTTGCCAATATGCTGGTTAGAGCGATTCCGGTCAAGAACGAACGTGGCGAGATCGTTTATGTCCTGGAAAGAGCTACGGACATTACGAAAAGGCAGCACATTCAGGAAAACATTGACAAATTGGTAGGCAACCTGGAAGAGATGCTGGCCAATCGTCTGGAAGATTTGCAAAAATCCGAAGAGAAATATCGAACCATATTTGAACGCTCCCGTGATGCGATCATTCTTACCAACCCCGGTGGAAGGATCGTTGAGGTTAACCAGGCAGGGATTCATATACTGGGGTATAAGACCCAAAAAGAAGTTTTGGCACTAGAATCTACTGCCAACCTCTTTGTTGAGAAGCAGGATTTTGTTGAGCTCCGGAAAAGAGTCTCCCAGGAAGGTTTCGTTGTGGAGTTTGAAACCCGTCTTATGGGTAAAAATGATTCAGAATTTTATGCGCTGATTACATCGAATGTAACGGTGGATGTAACCGGGAAGATTACCGGCTATGTTTTGATTATAAGAGACATTACCAAGAGAAAAATCTCACAACAGCAAATCGAGAAACGGAATATCCGGCTAGATATTTTAAATTCCATCTCTAAAACCGTTAGCAGCAGTTTGAATCTTGATGAGATACTCAACAGCACCATTGATAAAACCCTTGAGGTCTTGGAGTCTGACAGTGTCAGGATTTATTTGATGGACGATAAAAAAGAGAGCCTCGAACTGGTGGCGCACAAAGGGCTTTCAACTAAATTAATAACCAAGCCTTTTATGAAAAATCGTAAACCCGGGGACGGACTTCTGGGTCAGACCGTACTTGACGGTGAAACAAGGTTGGTGGACAATTATTTACGATCTGAAGACCCCTATGTCGATTCGATGATCGAAGAGGGCCTGCATACAACCGCTTATATACCGCTGTCAACCAAAGGAGAGTTGATGGGGGCGATGTGCGTCAGCAGCCATTACCCGGTTGAGCTTGCAGCCGGATATATTGAATTCTTGACCGCTATCGGCAACCAGATCGGCGTTGCCGTAGATAATGCAAATCTATATGAAAATATAAAGAGGGCTTATGAGGACCTCAAAGATGCCCAGGAACAGATTGTGCAGACAGAAAAACTGGCCTCTTTGGGCAAATTGGCCGCTACCATTGCCCATGAAATAAACAATCCTTTGGCTACAGTTCTGACCTATATCCGGCTGATGATTAAGCTTAAAGACCGGAATAGATTTTCTCCTGAAAGACTTGAGGACATTTCCCGATATTTGGCCACCATGGAGTCGGAAACCGCCAGGTGCGGGGAAATCGTAAAAAATCTTTTGGCCTTTTCCCGCCAGTCTAAAATCAAGATTAAGAGCAGCAGAATTATAGACATTATTGATAGGGCTCTTGTTCTTATTGCCCATGATTTGGAAATTAAAGGAATACAGCTTAGAAAAAACATTGAGCCGGATCTGCCCAAAGTTCGATGCGATTTTCAGCAGATTCAACAGGCCCTATTAAATCTCATGTACAATGCTTCAGATTCTATGCTTGATGGCGGCACCCTGACGGTAACGGCCAACAGAAAAGCAGGGACTGAGAGATTCTTAGAGGTCACGGTTTCCGATACGGGTTGCGGCATTACCGGGGAAGACAAGGAAAAAATTTTTGATCCTTTTTTTACAACCAAAGAGGAGGGAAAAGGTGTGGGCCTCGGTTTGTCGGTGGTATATGGCATCATTACTCGGCACAACGGAACCATAGAAGTGGAAAGCGAGCCCGGCAAAGGAAGTACTTTCAAGGTCAGCCTGCCGTTAGCCCCTTTGTAAAGCCAAGTGACAGACTCATTTATACGATACAGAAACCCGAGATTTTTATTAATATACATGGAAGGAATCGATAATGACCAAAAAGGCTCGTATTCTTGTGGTTGATGATGAAGCACCCATGCGAGAAGCTCTTTATGACTGGCTCAAGGAGGATGGTTATGAGGTTGGCCTGGCCGAAAGCGGCAAAGATGCCATTGCCATTGCCACGGAAAAAAGCTGGGATGTGATTTTGCTAGATCTGAAAATGCCGGGTATGGACGGGCTGGAAACGTTGAAGCAGCTTAAAGGCAAACAAGTGGACACAGATGCTGAGATACTCATGATGACCGCCTATGCTACGGTAGATACAGCAGTTCAGGCCATGAAGGAAGGCGCTTTTGATTATCTGGTCAAACCGTTCGCCCCTGACGAGATCGAAATGCAAATCAAGAAGATTGTCGCCCATCGTGAGTTGGTTTTAGAGAATATTTTACTGCGCCAAAAGCTGGAGGAAAGATCAGAATATGATGAAATCATAGGGAAAAGTGACGCCATGCAAGAAATTTACGATTTAATTTCCCAGGTGGCGCCAACCGACTCTACCGTACTTATAACCGGTGAAAGCGGCACCGGGAAAGAACTGATCGCACAGGCGATTCACGGAAACAGTCAGCGCTGTTACATGCCGTTTATTGCCGTAAGTTGCGGGGCGTTGCCCGATTCTTTGTTGGAGAGTGAACTGTTCGGCTATGAAAGGGGCGCTTTCACAGGTGCAGAACATACCAAAAAGGGGCGCTTTGAAATGGCCGATAAAGGAACCCTTTTTTTAGATGAAATCGGTGATATCAGTTTAAAAACCCAGGTGGATCTTTTAAGGGTTTTGCAGCGAAAAGAGTTCAGACGTCTGGGTGGTCAGGAAGAAATTAAAGTAGACGTGCGTATTTTAGCAGCTACCAATCAAGATTTGAAAAAGGCGATTTCTGAAAACAAATTTCGTGAAGATCTTTTTTACCGTTTGAACGTCATCTCTATTCCTGTACCACCTTTAAGGAAACGAAAGGATGATGTCCCGCTGCTGGTAAAAGCATTTATACGCAGGTATTGTCTGGAAATGAATAAAGAGTTGGTAAAAATCTCGTCTTCGGCCTTGAATTTGCTGATGGATTACGACTGGCCCGGAAATGTGAGAGAACTGGAAAATGTAATCGAAAGGGCGCTGGTTATCGGGCGGGGCAAAGAAATCGTGATGGAGGACCTTCCTTTTTCACGCAAGCAATTAGGACCTGAAACAATGCCCAATTCATTAAAATTGATGGAAAAAATGCATATCAAGAGAATTCTGGAAGAAACAGATTGGAACATCAGCAAAACAGCGCGTCTTCTGGAAATTGACCGCCAGACGCTCTATAATAAAATTGCAAAATATAAGATTGAAAAGGAATCATAAATCGCTTTGTCAAGCTGCGTTACTATCTGTCCAATAGGCTCGGTGGACGAAGGGATTCTCGAGCACATCGCCAAATGTATTTCGATCCGATGCGGCCTAAACTGCAGAATTTCTATGAGAATGGAAAATCCTCGGTATGCATATAATGATACCCGCTACCAGTATAATTCAAAGCTGATATTAAAGCACCTTCTTCAAAAAAGCCCTCCTGACACCCTTCGGCTTGTGGGCGTTACCTCCGTGGATCTGTACGTACCGATTCTGCAATTTGTCTTTGGTCTGGCACAGATCGAAGGGCAATGCTCTATCATCTCCCTGCACCGGCTTTGGCCCGAGTATTACGACCAGCCGTCAGACCGGGATCTTCTATTGGCCCGGGTGGAAAAGACGGCCTTGCACGAACTGGGACACACCTTCGGTATGACCCATTGCAGGGATCGGCGTTGTGTTATGTATTCCTCAGTCCGGATTGAGGATACGGATTTAAAACAACCCGACTTTTGCCCCACCTGTTTTGAGCTTTTTCAATGGTATCTCAATAAATCCCCCCAGCAGTCTCCTTATTAAGCCTTTACCCGGATATTTCATGAAAATTCGGGTTTGGTAAGTGCCGAATTATTTTACAACCTGTCTTTTTTTTCGGCAATTCATAATTTTGTAAAATAAATAGGCACTTATGTATAGTTTCGTGATTTGGCAAATAAAGTTTGCCGATTATTTCGGCAATATGTTTTATGGGTTTATCATTAAGTCAAAGCGGTCGGAAAATTTTTGTTATATATAAAACAAATAGTTACAATAGGCATTCCGTGTCTTATTAGACATTGGCACACCGTTTGCTTTTTAGAGCAGTAAAAGAGGAAAAACAAAACAGATTAATTATTTCAAAATAAAGGAGGGAATAAAATGGGCGCTACCAAAAAGAGGGAATCAATGAAAATTGTTCCACCAGGCAAGAAAAAATGTGTATGGATGGAGGCCGGGGTTGTTTCCTATAAACTGTGCGATCACAACTTTGATTGCTCCACCTGTGTATACGACCATGGTATGCATGATAGGGTTGTCCGGTATAAGGAAAAAGTTGCAATACAACCGGTGGCAGCAATACCTGATAATTTCACCGAAACTTGGGTGGACAAAATGATGCAGCTTCCTGCAAATCGGCGCAAATGTCGTTATATGATAACCGGGGAAGTGGGTCATAAAATATGCCCCAGTGCTTATGAATGCGGCACATGTTCTTATGACCAGATGATGCAGGAACGCCTTCAGGCAGAGGCTCTTCCGGTGCATGCCCGAAGCCGGGAAAGCGGTTTTGAACTGGCGGAAGATTTCTATTATCATGATGGCCACACATGGGCCAAACCGGAATATGGCGGGCGTGTTCGAGTGGGGCTGGATGATTTTGCCCAAAAACTTATCGGAAAACTCGCAAGGGTTGAATTACCGAATATCGGCCAGGAAGTAAAACAGGGAAAAGTGGGATTTCAAATCAGGCGTAATGGAGACGTTGCCAAACTACTCTCTCCAATGGATGGCATAGTCGCCAACGTGAACTATACCCTACGGGATCAACCTGATCTGGTCAACGAATCTCCCTATGAAAAGGGGTGGTTATTTACTATTGAGCCAACCAAGCTGCGTAAAAACTTAAAAGGACTCTATTACGACAAGGAGGCCCGTAATTTTATCCATGGGGAAAGGGAAAAACTCTTTGCTATGGCCAATGACGATTTGCGGGTGGCCGCAGATGGTGGTGTCTCGGTTGAAGACATTTCTCAAGAACTTGAAGGGAAAAACTGGGCCAAGTTTGTAAAGACCTTTCTTAAGACCTGATCGGCAATAATGCCGTGAAGGGCTCCATAATAAAACAATGACAAAAAACCTTCCGCCGGTAAAGAGGCGGGAGGTTTTTTTATGTCTTGATAGAATTCTTTATTACATCATTCCATACGATTTGAGCTTTCTGCGAAGGGTGTTCAGGCCTATTCCAAGAAGCCTGGCGGTTTGGGATTTGTTCCGGCCCATCAGTTTATACGCCCGGATAATGTGGGATTTTTCAATTTGTGCCAGGGGTGCAATATTTTCCGATATTGGCCGGTTCAGACACGTTGTTATTGATTTGCGCTTTTTTAAATGCGCTGGGAGAAAATTTGATGAGATGGGTTTTCCCTGTGCCAGATTTACAGCGGACTGTATGATCGATCTGAGTTCCCTGACATTCCCGGGATAGTCATACTCCATAAGCAGACACAGGGTCTCTTCTTCAAGGTTTTGATTTTTAGCGGAACTTCCGTAATCTTGTAAAAATTTACCGGCCAAAAGCGGAATATCCTCTTTTCTTTCTCTCAAGGGAGGCAGATGAAGCCATCCCCCCCGGATACGATAATATAAATCTTTTCGAAAAATTCTTTTGGTCATCATCTTTTCCAGATCTTCGTTGGTCGCCGCGATGAAACGTACGTCCGCTCTCCGATGAACATTGGTCCCTAGTTTAAGGTATTCCCCATCCTGTAAAACGCGCAAAAGCTTACCCTGCAACTCAATGGGGAGATTACCGATCTCATCTAAAAACATGGTACCGCGATTTGTGTATTCCAGATAGCCGGTGCGACCATTTTGAGCACCTGTAAAGGCGCCTTTTGTGTGACCGAAAAATTCAGCTTCAAAAAGACTGCCGGTGAGCGAGGCCATGTTGACGGGTGTAAAAGGATATTTTGATCTGGGGCTCGCGGCATGAATTGCCCATGCCAGAAGTTCCTTACCCGTTCCGCTCTCACCGGTAATTAAAAGAGGAACATCACTACCGGCATGCAATTCCGATTCCTTTAAAACTCTCAGAACCTTTTGAGACCGGGTTATAATCGGTTTGAAAGGTTTTTTGTTCACCAGTTGGGGCAACGTTTGGCTTTTTTCTATATCCAGAATATCAAGTAGACGCTTTTTTTCCATGGCTCGTTTCATGGAAAATATAAGGTCTCCCTGGGAGATAGGCTTTACAAGATAGTCATAAGCACCTTTGTTAAGACATTCCACTGCAATTCGGGCCTCGTTAACGGCGGTAGCCATTATGCATTCGGTTCTTGGACTTATGTTTTTAATTATTTCAAGAAGTTCCAGCCCGTCCATTTCCGGCATGGTCATATCGACCAGCGCAATATCGAAAACGTTCCCCTCTTCAAAAAGAGACGCCGCTTTCATGGAATTGTCTTCGGTGTGAATGTTTTTAAAACCGGATTTTTGCAAATGCCCCTTGATAATTTCAAGAAAATCGAGATCATCATCGATAATAATTATTTTATTTTGCATCCATATATCCTTCCCGGCAATTCTAATTCAACATTCCGGAAACTATACAATTTATTAAAGCTAAAGGGGTTATGGGGAACTTAAGTTTTTCCGTATATTTGGAATAATGGAATGTTGGGTTTCTTAAGCAGACTTTCTTCAAGATAATACGATTGCTTTGTCATCTTTTCCTCGCATTCAACATTCGATGTTGGACGTTCGATGTTCGACGTTCATTTTTTTCAGTAAACCTTCCACAGTCCATCCGGCGCAAAAATAACTTAGCGCTTATGGGCCAAGCCCCTGAGTACCGGATTGCATTCAGGTCTCTGTTCCAAAAGGGACTATTCCAAAATGGCACAAATCGTTATTCAATTACTGATATACTTTTATATGTATAGCACATATGCCAAACTGGCACAATAGCCCCGTGAAATCAAATCTTAAAAATCTTTGGGCCATCGCAAAAAAATCTTGTTTAATTATTTGATATAATAGTTGTTTTAATAAAACTTATCTCGATTATTTCCTTCCGGCACGGTTGTTGCTCATACTACGTCTGAAAACTCATCTATTCATGAACTGCTTTTTGTTTTTTTGTGTAAAAAATCGGAGGTAGCCCTATGCATTTAAAGCGCAAATTCGAAGCAGGGGAATTTGCTATCCTTGCGGAAATGGAGCCCCCAAAGGGGGTAGATGTCTCTACCATGGTAACCCATGCCATGAAAGTCAAGGGTGAGGTAGATGCCTTTGTGGTGCCTGAAATGAGCAACGCTGTCATGCGCATGAGTTCCCTTGGAGGCGCCATGATTCTGCAGGGAAAAGGCATGGAAACAGTGATGCAGGTCAACTGCAGAGACAGAAACCGAATTGCTCTTCAGGCGGATCTTCTGGCAGCCTATGGATGCGGTATTGCTAATGTTATGGCGGTTACCGGAGAAGATCCCAGCTTTGGAGACCACTTTCAGGCAAGATCCGTGTATGACATCAACCTTCTGGAATTGCTCGGGACTATCCGCGGGCTTCAGCAAGGAAAGGACATGGCCGGAATCGAGCTTTCAGGTTCCCCAGAGTTTCTGGTGGGTTCCACGGTTAATGCAGGGGCCAAGGGAAAATCTACTGAACTGGAAATCGAAGAGATGAATAAAAAAATTGAGGTCGGCGCCCAATTTTTCATCTCCCCGCCTTTATTTGACCTTTCCGCCATCCAGCCGTTTATGAAACGGGTGGAGCAGAAGAAGACAAAAATCATCCCCACGGTTTTACTCCTCAAATCCTTAGGCATGGCCCGTTACATTATGCGTAATGTGGATAATGTTTATATCCCTGATTCGATGATCGATCGTATCCGAAAATCCCCTGACAAGGTTCGCGAGTGTACCCTGATTGCATCAGAAATGGTTACATCGTTAAAAAAAGAAGGGTTCAGCGGCGTAAATATGGCAACTATTGGATGGGAGCACAAGCTTCCGGAGATACTTGATAGAATATAAGGAAGGAAAAAATGGAGCATACAAACAGTCAGAAGGAAAATACATCCACTGAAACACACGGAAAAGATCTGGTCGGTTCGGTCATGGTGCTTGGCGGCGGAATCGCCGGCATGCAGGCGTCCCTTGATCTGGCAGATTCCGGTTATTATGTTCATCTGGTGGAAAAATCTCCGGCCATTGGGGGTGTAATGGCTCAACTGGACAAGACATTTCCCACCAATGACTGTTCTATGTGAATTATCTCACCCAAACTGGTCGAGGTCGGCCGGCATATTAACATCGAGCTTCATACCTGTTCAAATATCGAAAAGATTGACGGACAGAATGGAAACTTTCAGGTAACCCTCCACAAAACCCCCCGCTATATCGATATGGACAAGTGTACTGCCTGTGGCGATTGTGTAGAAGTCTGCCCGGTAACGAGGCCCAGCGAATATGATACGGAGCTGGTGGACCGCAAGTCTGTTTACAAACCTTATGCCCAGGCCATTCCCGGCGCCTTTGCCATAGAGAAGATCGATACGGCGCCATGCAGGGTGGCCTGTCCGGCGAATCTAAATGTTCAGGGATATGTGGCCATGGTCAAGATGGGTAAGTACCGGGAGGCTGTGGAAATCATCATGCAGGATCTGCCTTTTCCCGGCATACTCGGCCGTATCTGTCCCCATCGTTGTGAAAAAAGCTGCCGGCGCCTTGAAGTGGACGAGGCGATTTCCATACGGGAACTTAAACGAGTGGCTGCGGATCATGTTGATCTGAGTGATATCCCGGTACCGGAAATTACCTCCAGAAATGAAAAAGTGGCCATTATCGGCTCAGGTCCTGCCGGGCTTACCGCCGCCTATTTTCTGGCATTAAACGGGTATCAGGTCAGTGTATACGAGTCCATGCCCGAACCCGGCGGAATGATGCGATACGGCATTCCCGAACACCGCCTACCACGGACGGTACTGGATGCAGAGATCGAGAATCTCAAACGATACGGGATTCAAATTCATACCAATACCGTTATTGGTAGAGACATAACCCTTGAAGAGCTTCGGGAACATGGCGCCAGTGCTATTTTTCTGGCTATCGGTGCCTGGAAAGGTCTAAAACTTAGAATTCCCGGGGAAGGAACTTCCCAAGGTGTTTCCGATGTCACCGCCTTTTTACGAGAGATTCATCTGGGAAATTTAAAGAAGCTGGATGGAAAGATAGTTGTCATCGGAGGCGGCCATTCCGCACTGGATGCCGCCCGGGTGGCACTTCGACTCGGTGCCAGCGAGGCGCATATCCTTTACCGCCGTTCCCGAAAGGAAATGCTCGCTGAACCCGAAGAAGTTGAAGAGACTGAGAAAGAGGGAGTAAAGATTCATTTCCTGGCGGCCCCTTTAAGTATTTCCAGTAAAAATGAGAAGGTTACCGGAATCGAATGTATCCGGACCCGTTTGACGGAAAAAGACACAACCGGCAGGCGAAGACCGATTCCCATTGAAGGTTCGGAATTTTTCATCGAGGCGGATTATATCATTCCGGCCATTGGGCAAGAGCCTGATCTCGGCAACCTTGCCAAAGCACAGGGCTTAAAAGTTTCCAAGTGGAACTTTCTGGAGGTTAATCCTGAAACTCTCCAGACAAACATACCGGACATATTTGCCGGTGGTGATGTTATCAGCGGTCCTGCCACGGTTATCGAGGCGGTTGAGGCCGGCCAAAGAGTAGCCAAATATATAGCCAAATATTTGCAGGGTGAAGAACTGCCCGCAGAATGGCAGGAGGAACCGCCCATGGGGACAAACTGGGTAGCGCCTCCAAAAGACGAACCCACCAAAGATCGATTAAAAATTCCGACGTTGCCGGTGGAAAAAAGGATCTCGGGCTTTGAAGAAGTCAATCTTTGTGCGGATGAGGAATCAGCCAAGCAAGAAGCCGACCGCTGCCTGAGTTGCAGCGGCTGCTGTGAATGCTACCAGTGTGTGGCGGTCTGTGAGGCTGAAGCCGTCACTCTTGAGACTCACGCTCAACAGGAAGAAAGAACAACGATCAATGTCGGTTCTGTTGTTCTGGCACCGGGTTTTCAGCCTTTTGATCCTTCAAAGTTTGACAATTACAATTACGCCAACCATCCCAATGTTATTACTTCTATGGAATTTGAACGAATCCTTTCGGCCACAGGCCCCTTTATGGGACATCTTACCCGAATTTCGGACAAAAAAAAGCCCAAGAAAATTGCCTGGTTCCAATGCATCGGTTCCAGGGATCTTAACCGCTGTGACAATCCATACTGCTCTTCTGTGTGCTGCATGTATGCCGTTAAGGAGGCGGTAATTGCCAAAGAGCATGCGGATTATGATCTGGATTGCGCCATATTTTTCATGGATATGCGTACCCCAGGCAAAGATTTTGAAAAATATTACAACGATGCCAAGGACAAGCATGGTGTTCGCTTTATCAGGTCCCGGGTTCATACCATAGACCGGGTTCCCGAAACCGATGACCTTGAAATCCGGTATGTGACTGAAAGCGGAGAAGAGAAAAAAGAAATTTTTGATATGATCGTATTATCTGTGGGCATGGAAATATCGCCGGAAACGATCAATCTTGCAAATAATCTCGGAATTGATCTGACAGAAGGAAATTTTTGCGAAACCAAAAATTTTAAACCTTTTGCAACATCAAGAGACGGCATATTTGTCTGCGGTGCTTTTCAGGGACCCAAGGACATCCCCGAGTCTGTCATGGAAGCCAGTGCTGCGGCTTGCAGTGCCGGTGTCAGCCTAGCGCCTGCACGGGGCTCTCTTGTCAAAGAGAAAGGATTCCCTGATGAAACTGATATAACCGGCGAGGAACCACGCATCGGAATTTTTGTATGTAATTGCGGTATCAATATCGGCGGAATTGCCGATGTTCCTGCCGTCGTCGAATATGCCAAGGGACTGCCCAATGTTGCATATGTGGAAGAGAACCTCTTTACCTGCAGCCAGGACACTCAGAACCAAATGGCGGAGGTAATCAGGGAACAGAACTTAAATCGCATTGTTGTGGCTGCATGCACCCCTCGAACCCATGAGCCGTTATTTCAGGAGACCATACGTAATGCAGGCCTAAATGAATATTTGTTTGACATGGCCAATATAAGGAACCAGTGCACATGGGTGCATTCGGATGACAAAGAAAATGCCACGGAAAAATCCAAAGATCTGGTGCGGATGGCTGTTGCCAGGGCTTCTTTGCTGGAACCCATCCCCGATATATCGGTGGATGTTAACCCGTCTGCGCTTATTATCGGTGGTGGTATCGCCGGAATGACCACAGCCCTCGGTTTTGCGGATCAAGGTTTTCCGGCAATCATAGTGGAAAAATCGTCCGTTCTCGGCGGTGCGGCAAGGGATCTTACCAAGACCTGGAAGGACCAGGACATTCAACAATACCTTTCCGAGATTGTGGATAAAGTTGAGCAGCATTCAAATATAAAGGTGTTGCGAAACGCCGAGGTGGTCGGCGCCTCCGGGTTTGTGGGCAACTTTGAAACTCAGGTGGCTGTAGGAAACCAGACAAAGACCGTGGAACACGGAGTTGTCATGGTTGCTACCGGCGGCAAGGCGGCCGATACGGAGGAATACCTTTACGGTAAGAATCCAAGGGTTACCCGCTGGCATGATCTGGAACATGATCCCGAAAAATTAAAGAATGCGGAAATTATTGTATTTATCCAGTGTGTGGGATCGCGGGACGAAAACCGACCTTACTGTTCCAGGATTTGCTGTACGGCTTCCATATTACAGGCGATTTCCATAAAAGAAAGCAACCCGGATACAAAAGTATTTATTCTTTATCGTGACATTCGAACTCATGGCGAAAAAGAGTATCTTTACAAAAAAGCCAGGGAGATGGGAGTTGTGTTTGTACGATATTCGCTGGACAACAAACCCAGGGTTTCGGAAATAGAAGATGGTCTTCAAGTCGATGTCTTTGATCCAATTTTGCAAAAGAATCTAAGGATAAAGGCAGACTATGTGAATCTGGCGACTGCCATTGAGCCGGCCCAGAACCAAAAGATTTCCGAGTTCTATAAAATTCCGCTCAATGCCGAAAACTTTTTTATGGAAGCCCATGCCAAGCTGCGACCCGTGGAATTTGCTAACGATGGAATCTTTTTGTGCGGACTGGCCCATTATCCCAAAGCCATAGAAGAGAGTATTTCCCAGGCCATGGCGGCTGTGAGCAGAGCAGTCACGATACTTGCAAAAGGTTCCGTTCAGATTTCTCCGCTGGTATCTCAGGTAGATGCTGAAAAATGCATAGGGTGCGGTCTGTGTGAGGAAGTTTGTGCTTTCAACGCCATTATGCTCGAAGAAATTGAAGGCAAGGGATATCGGGCAAAAAATATTTCGGCCTCCTGCAAAGGGTGCGGGCTGTGTGCCGCTTCGTGTCCACAGCAGGCCATCGATATGCTCCATTTCCGGGATCGGCAAATCGTGGCTTCGGTTTGTGCGGCAGTGTAAATGGATAAATTTGAGTAACTTTCACGTTTTATCCGGGTTAGGTAATAGCTTGCAATTTGTATAATAAGCCAAAGTAAGTGAAAGGTGAAAATTATGGAAGAATTTGAGCCAAAAATAGTTGCGTTTCTATGTAACTGGTGTGCATATGCCGGTGCCGATCTGGCAGGTGTATCACGGTTGCAGTATCCGCCCAACATAAGAGCCGTGCGCGTCATGTGTTCGGGCAGAGTCGATCCACTGTTTGTTCTGCAAGCTTTTAAAGAGGGATGTGACGGCGTACTGGTAGCCGGTTGACATTTCGGTGATTGCCATTACCTGGAGGGTAATGTTCAGGCCGAAAAGAAGATCCGTTTAACTCAAAAATTGTTGGATATCGCCGGTATCGGCAAAGACAGGCTGCATCTGGCCTGGGTTTCCTCGGCTGAAGCCCAGCGGTTTGTAGAAGTCGTCACAAATGCGACCGATTCGGTTAAGGCTCAGGGGAAATTCGACCCCAATGCCTTTGCTTTTGAGCTTGCTGCAGCGGAGTGGACCCTGGCCGGAGAAACACTCAGATGGATGCTCGGAAAAGAAGTAAAAATCACGACAAAAGGGGATGTTTTCGGACGACGGTGGGATACGGATACTTTTGAATCTATACTCGATTTGTTGCTCGAGAGAGAATATCAGAAAAATATGATTCTCCAAGCAGTTAAAGAAGGACATACCTCTGTGAGAGATATCCATAAAAAAATCGGGCTTGACCTTAAGAGAATTTCATACCTTCTGTCCGATATGGAACATACGAACATAGTTGAGTTTGTCGGTATGAAAGAGAGCAAACCAATTTTTCAAGCACTGTGAGGAGTTACTAATGAACATTGAAGATTTTATTTGATGAATCAATCTGCAATCGAACATCTAAAATCTTCAATGAATAAAGGGAGGAGAAATGACGAACAAAAGCGGGTCGGTTATGGTTGTGGGTGCCGGAATTGCAGGCATGCAGGCTTCGCTCGATCTGGCCAATTCGGATTACAAGGTTTACCTGGTTGACAAATCTCCCACCATCGGCGGGATGATGGCCCAGCTGGACAAGACCTTTCCCACTAACGATTGTGCCATGTGAGTGCTTTCGCCCAAACTGGTCGAGGTCGGCCGGCATATGAATATTGAGATGATTACGTGCAGCGAACTAAAGAGCGTTGAAGGGGAACCGGGAAACTTTAAGGCTTCATTGGTCAATTACCCCCGCTACATTGATCCGATTAAATGTACAGGGTGCGGAGATTGTGCCAGGCACTGCCCGGTAACCGCCGTTAACCAATATAATATGGGCCTTAATGACAGGAGAGCCACCTACATAGAATATGCCCAAGCGGTTCCTCTCGCTTTCGCCATTGATACCGAGACCTGTATCGGCTGCGGTTTGTGCGAGAAGATGTGTCTTGCCAAAGCAATCCGGTATGATGACAGAGAGCGCAACACCACCGTTGCGGTCGGATCTGTCATTCTGTCCGCCGGAAGCCGGGGATTTGATCCTTCCGGGCTTGACTATCTGGGATACGGTAAATATCCCAATGTGGTTACCAGCCAAGAGTTTGAAAGAATCTTGAGTGCATCAGGACCGTATTTTGGTCATTTGATGAGGCCGTTGGACAGGGAAGAGCCCAAAAGCATCGCGTGGTTGCAGTGCGTGGGTTCCAGGGATTCCAACCGTTGCGGAAACGGCTACTGCTCATCGGTATGCTGCATGTATGCCGTAAAAGAGTCCATAATTGCCAAAGAGCATGCCCATGGTGACCTGGATTGTGCAATTTTTAATATGGATATAAGGACGTTTGGCAAGGATTATGAAAAATATTATCTCCGTGCCCGGGATAAGGAAGGGGTTCGCTTTATAACCGCCAGGGTGCATACCATTACCGAAGTTCCTGAAACCGGTGATCTGATTCTCGAGTATGCCGATGATAGCGGTACGATGAAACAAGAAACCTTTAATATGGTCGTTCTATCGGTGGGACTACAGATTCAGCCGGATACTGCGGATCTGGCAAAACGCCTCAATGTTAAATTGAATAAATACAATTTTGTTGACAACGATCCCTTTACACCGGTGAGCACATCGCGGCCGGGAATATATACGTGCGGAGTATTGCAAGGACCCAAGGACATCCCCGAATCCGTGGCCGAGGCCAGCGCTGCCGCCTGTTTGGCCGGCGCGGAGCTTGCTGAAGCAAGGGGGACTGAGATTTCTAAAGTTGAAATCCCCGAACCTATTGATGTTGCCGGGCAGAGGCCTCGCATCGGTATTTTTGTATGTAACTGTGGGATCAACATCGGAGGGATTGTCGATGTTCCGGCAGTAAAAGACTATGCCGCAACGCTTCCGAACGTTGTATTTGCGGATGATAATCTGTTTACCTGCAGCCAGGACACCCAGGATAGAATCAAAGAAAAAATTATTGAGCATCAGTTAAACCGGGTGATTGTGGCTTCATGCAGCCCTAAAACCCACGAGCAGATGTTTATGGAAACGCTTGAGGCCTGCGGATTAAATAAATATTTGTTTGAAATGGCAAATATCCGCAACCAGAATTCATGGATTCATTCCAAGGATCCGGAAACAGCCACGCAAAAGGCTAAAGACCTTGTTCGCATGTCTGTGGCCCGGGCTGCGACACTCCACCCGCTACATGAAAAAAAGATTCCGGTCATTCAGAGAGCGCTGGTCATCGGCGGTGGGGTGGCCGGGATGAATGCTGCGCTGGGTCTTGCAGATCAGGGCTTTCCGGTAGTCATAATTGAAAAAGAGGAAAGACTGGGCGGAATGGCAAACCGCCTGACCGCCACCATCGAGGGGGCAGATGTGGGAAGTTACCTGGAAGGACTGATTGAAGAGGTGACAACCCACCCCCAAATACAGGTTCTGACCCGTTCCCTTATTGTCGGATTTTCGGGATTCAAGGGAAATTTTACCACCGAAGTTCTCGTGGGACCGGGTATGTATGAAAGAAAGATCGACCATGGCGTCGTTGTTCTGGCTACGGGAGCAACCGAATACCGCCCCAAAGAATTCCTATACGGCCAGGACCAAAGGGTCGTAACCCAGGTCGAGTTATCCAAACGTTTAAAAGAAAAGGGGGCCCAAGATCTAAACCGGGTGGTCATGATTCAGTGTGTTGGATCCAGAAACGGTGAAAATCCCAACTGCTCCAGGATTTGCTGTCAGAGTGCGATCAAGAATGCACTTCAAATTAAAAAACTTCAGCCGGATGCCCAAGTCTTTATACTTTACCGGGACATCAGGACTTATGGACTGCTGGAGGATTACTATACTGAAGCCCGGAAACTGGGCGTATTGTTTTTTCGATTCGATCCCGAAGATCCGCCGACCGTGGAATCATCTGAAGCGGGTGTGATGGTAACCTTTAAGGATCATGTGCTTGATTCCAGTCTCCGGGTTAGTGCCGACCTTCTGGCGCTGAGCGCGGGGATGGTGGCTGAAGACACCGAAGAGCTCGCCTCCATCGTCAAACTGGCCCGAACAGCAGAAGGCCACTTTATGGAGGCTCATGTCAAGTTAAGGCCGGTGGATATGGCCACGGAAGGCGTCTTTGTTTGTGGGACCGCCCACAGCCCCAAACTTTTGTCAGAATCTATCTCACAGGCGCTTGCCGCTGCTTCCAGGGCAACTACTTTTCTATCTCAGCCGGAATTGACATTATCGGCGGTAACGGCACAGGTAAATGCGGATCTATGTGCGTCATGCCTTATATGCGTCCGTTCGTGCCCGTACCAGGTGCCGAGGATTAATGAAGACGGTGTCAGTGAAATCGATGTTGCGTTATGCCATGGGTGCGGTGTCTGTGCGGCGGAATGCCCGGCAAAGGCCATTGAACTGAATTGGTATGAAGACGTTCAAATACTGAGCAAGGTTGACGCGTTACTTGAAGGCGTCATGTAGAGCTATGATCGATCTACCAAAAGACTCTAACAGAAAGATTGAATGTGCCAATCGAGAATCTCTGAGTTTCAAGGAGGTATTATGAAGGAAGATTCCAAACCTATTATTATCGCATTTTGCTGCAGTTTCTGAGGGTACACTGCTGCGGACCTGGCAGGTTCCATGCGCTTGCAATACCCACCTGATATAAAGATTATTCTCGTTCCGTGCACGGGGAAGATAGATGTCCTTCATATCCTCCATGCCTTTGAAAAGGGAGCGGACGGCGTATATGCGGTAGGTTGTATGGAAGGAGATTGTCATTATAACAGCGGCAACCTCAGAGCCCGTAAACGGGTGGAACAGGCACAAAAAATTTTGGATACTATCGGTATCGGGGGAGAAAGGGCACAGATGTATAACCTTTCATCAAGCGAAGGGCCGCGTTTTGCCCAATTCGCCGTTGAAATGGAGGAAAGAATCCGAAAATTGGGGCCCAACCCCATTAAACTGGCCAAGAAAAAGGCCGCATAAAACAAATGAAGCATTCAAGTTAGTTCGCTGAGTTTATGCTGAGAAACGAAGTGCTCAAAATTGG
Organism: uncultured Desulfobacteraceae bacterium; assembly: GCA_964492995.1. Taxonomy (GTDB): domain Bacteria; phylum Desulfobacterota; class Desulfobacteria; order Desulfobacterales; family UBA11574; genus S5133MH16. Next base: position 48,617 of record CAZBOB010000011.1, read on the forward strand.
AAAGATGGAACAATGGAATATTGGAATACTGGAAAACAACAGGAACAATCTTTTATTTCCTTTGAAATCCATTACTCCATCACTCCATTATTCCAGCATTCCATCATTCCATGGAAGTGGCATAAACCAGGAGCTATTAAAGAATCTTTAATTTCAACCAATTGTAGATTTTCGAGATGTTTAATATATTTTGATCTTTAATGAAGGAGAGGTCTTATGATTGTCGCCGACAGAAAACCCATTGAAGAAATTATAGAGGAAGTCAAAGATCATGAAAAAATCCTTATCCTCGGCTGTAACGAATGCGTTACGGTTTGTGAGGCAGGGGGGAAGAAAGAAGTCGGTGTTCTGGCTTCAGCCCTTAGGATGTATTTCCTCAACCAGGGACGGGAAGTCAAAATAGATGAAAAAACGTTGGAACGGCAGTGTGATCACGAATACCTGGAAGAGATTCGTGATGTGATGGATCAGTATGACGCTGTAGTTTCCCTTGCCTGCGGTGTCGGCGTCCAGTTTATGGCTGAAAAATACCACGACTGTCCAATTTATCCCGGAGTGGACACCTGTTTTTTGGGGGCTACTGAAAAACGAGGCCTGTGGACAGAACGGTGCCAGGCCTGTGGACAGTGCATTCTGGCGCGTACCGGGGGAATCTGTCCGGTCTCCCGCTGTGCAAAACGGATTCTTAACGGCCCGTGCGGCGGTTCTGCTAAAGGCAAATGCGAAATTAATAAAGAAATCGACTGCGCCTGGGAATTGATCATCAATCGCCTCAAGGCACTGGACAAACTCGATGATTATGAAAAAATTGACTCCATAAAAGACTGGTCCACCGACAGGGCCGGGGGACCCAGAAAAGTTGTCAGGGAGGATGTACAGGAATGAAAGCAAAAACACCAAGCAAACTGGAAAAAATTCTGGCCGCCGGTCACCTGGCGGTTACGTCGGAGTGCGGTCCCCCCCGGGGTTCTGACATGGAAGTGATTACAGAAAAGGCAAATCTGATCAAGAATTATGTGGATGCCATAAATATCACCGACAATCAGACATCCGTAACCCGCATGAGCAGTCTGGCGGCCTGTATTCAACTTAAACTCATGGGGCTGGAGCCGGTGCTGCAAATGGTAACGCGTGATCGAAACCGAATCGCCTTGCAGAGCGATATCCTTGGAGCGGCTTCGTTTGATATACACAATATCCTCTGTCTTTCCGGAGACCACCAGAGCTTTGGAGACTGCCCGACGGGTCAAAATGTTCATGATATTGACTCCATGCAGCTCATTCAAACCGTGAGGCTTATGCGGGACCAAGGCAAGTTCCTTGGTGGAGACGATATTAAGCGTCCGCCCAAAATGTTCGTGGGGGCCGCTGCCAATCCTTTTGCCGATCCCTTTGAAATACGCGTTCCCCGATTGGCCAAAAAAATTGCCGCCGGCGTGGAGTTTATACAAACCCAGTGTATATACAACATGGAGAAATTCGAGCTCTGGTTGAAGATGGCCGGTGACCGTGGATTACTTGAAAAAGTCTATATTCTGGCCGGCGTGACTCCGTTTAAATCGGCCGGAATGGCCAGATACATGAAGAATCGGGTTCCCGGGATAGAAGTGCCGGACGAGTTGGTGAAAAGAATGGCGGATACGCCCAAAGAAAAACAACCCGAGGAAGGTGTCAAAATCTGCATTGAGCAGATTCAGCACCTCAAAGAAGTGGAAGGGGTTCGGGGATTTCACGTTATGGCGATTGAATGGGAAGAAATGGTTCCCGAGATTGTGGAAAAATCCGGCCTATATCCCAGGCCAAGCGTGGAATGATTCCACACCCAATAACTGCTGAAAAAAGAAATAAAGAAAATCCGGAATCAAAACAAAGGAGGTACATTATGAGTGAAAAAAAGAGAATACTTGTGGTGGATGATGAGCCTGATTTCTGCGCTATTGTCCAGAGCCAATTAGAAAAAGAGGGCTTCGAGGTCGAGATCGCTTACAGCGGCTTAGAAGGCCTGGAAAAAGTACATGCCAATCCGCCGGACGCTATTGTTCTGGATGTCATGATGCCTGAAATGGATGGATACGAGGTATGCAGGAAGCTAAAAGGGGATGAGAAATGTGTTGACATCCCTGTGGTTCTGCTGACTGCTGTTGCATCTCATGTGACATCAACCCGCTATACCCACCGGGACGGTATGAGTACCGAGGCTGATGACTATATTGCCAAACCGGCTTCAGCAGAGGAAATCACGGCGAGTATTAAGCGGCTTCTCGAATAGTAAGAAATCATGGGTTGTCCGAAGCCCGTAATTTATGATTTTAAATTGAAGATTGACAACACGTAATCTTCAGTTTTCAACAGTCAATCTTCAATTTAAAGGAGGGAATAATGTCATCTCATGTTATTGAGATTAAAGGAAGCAAGAAAAGCATTTTTCTGGACAAGGTAAAGGAGCTTCTCCCGGATGGAGGAAATCTCAATCTTTGCCTGACCTGCGGCGCATGTTCTTCAGGGTGCCCTGCCACGGGACTGGAAAATATGGATCCCAGAAAGTTTTTGCGAATGGCCGCCCTGGGCATGGACGAAGAAGTTACGAGTACGCCTTGGGTCTGGATGTGCACCATGTGCCAACGCTGCATTTATGTGTGTCCCATGAAAATCGATATCCCGCAACTGGTCTTTAACGCCCGGGCTAGCTGGCCCAGGGAAGAACGACCCAAAGGGATTATGGGGTCTTGTGACATGGCATTGAGAAACGACAGCTGCAGTGCAATGGGTACATCTGAAGAAGATTTCAAATTCGTTGTAGAAGACGTGCTTGAAGAATACCAGGAAGCGCAGCCTGAATTCAAGGACATGCAGGCGCCGATCAACAAGGAGGGGACTGAGTTCTTTTTGAACCAGAATTCCAGAGAACCGGTGACCGAACCGGACGAAATGGTTCCCCTCTGGAAAATTTTACACCTGGTAGGAGCCGACTGGACGTACGGCACCAAGGGGTGGGCTGGGGAAAACTACTGCATGTTCCTGGCAGATAACGAAAGTTGGGAGCATATTGTAAGGGTCAAAGCCAAATCAGTGGATGATCTCAAGTGCAAGGTCTGGCTCAACACGGAATGAGGGCACGAATTTTTTGCAGTCCGGGCCGGACTGAAAAAATTCAACATCGAGCACAATTTTGAGTGCAAGAGCATTATCCAGTATTATGCCCAATGGATCAGGGAAGGAAAACTGAAAGTTAACTCCGACTGGAACAAAGATCTGAGAGTAACATTTACCGTACAGGACCCATGCCAGCTGGTTCGCAAGAGTTTAGGCGATCCGGTGGCAGATGACCTGCGGTATGTTGTTAAAGCAGTTGTGGGTGCGGAAAATTTTATAGAGATGGCTCCCAACAAGTCTAACAATTACTGCTGTGGCGGAGGAGGAGGATTCCTTCAGTCCGGATTTCCCGAAGCCAGACGCGATTACGGCAAACGCAAATATGAGCAGATAATGACTACAGAAGCTGATTACTGTATTACGCCGTGCCACAACTGCCACGCACAGATTCACGATTTGCATGAACATTATGGCGGGAAATACCATACGACTCATTTATGGACGTTAATATGTCTTTCTTTAGGGATTCTCGGACCCAATGAACGGGAGTACCTTGGAGACGATCTCAAGGAAGTTTTGATTTTTCATCCGGAGACCGAGATGTAGTAGGCGCCTTTTGCAGCTAACGAGTTTTAATCATACAATTTGCAAATCAATTTTCATATGCAGGTTTATTGCGTATTCGGCGATGAACGGGTCATGCGTTCAAAATCTCCCTTCATATTTTCGGCTGTACTTGAGCGGCTCGGGATAAAAGGGTCATATGTGCCGTTTAAAATTGCCCCCGGCCAGATCGGTCAGGCATTGAAAAGCATTAAGGTTCTGAACATCTCCGGCGCGAATGTTGCGATTCCTTATAAAGAAGAAGTCATACCCCATCTAGATGTCCTCTCAGAAGGAGCGAATATTATCGGTGCGGTTAACACAATTGTACGTAATGGAGATATTCTTAAAGGTTACAACACCATCGCCATTGGTTTTATGGACGCTTTAAATAATGCGCGGCATGATGTGGAAGGTAAGTCGGCCCTTGTTTTGGGTACGGGCGGAGCAGCCAGGGCAATTGTATTTATTTTAAACTGGCTGCGAACAAGTACTGTTTTCGTTGCCGGCCGTGACCCAGAAAAAACCGGAAAGATTGTCGATTGTTTTGGCGGGAAAGCCATACCGCTTTATGCTCTTGAGAACAAACCGTTGGCCGTAAACATAGTGGTTAATGCCACCTCCGTTTCAAGTCCTGATGAGTCGCCGGAGATGGCTTCATTGCTTGAAAGATTCAAGGTAAAGGGTTGCGAATTGGTGCTTGATCTTAACTATGACCGAAGTGATAATTTTTGGCAGGATCTGGCCCGGCGCCACAGGGCACAGTTTATGGATGGTCTATCCACCCTTGCATACCAGTCCAGACGCACTCTGGCCCTCTGGACGGGTATTCAGGCTCCCCCGGAGGAATTCCTGAAAGCGATTGATCAAAGTTTATAAAGTGAGATCACTTCAAATCCCGACATAGACCTGCTTTCTTAGTGGGGATGCTTCGCGCCGGCTTATCCGGGCTAGGGTTTAATCGGAAGAAGAACCGTGAACTCTGTTCCCTTGCCGAAAACACTCTCCACATTAATAAGGCCGCCCATTGAATCTATAAGTCCCTTTACGATGGGCAGCCCAAGGCCGGTTCCTGTGATGTATCTGGTCTTTTCGTCTTTGACCCTGTAAAATCTTTCAAAAATCTTATCCAGATATTTATCTGCTATACCAAACCCGTTATCTTTAACTTTTACACACACGTTGATTCCGGCCATATCAACTTCCACTTCAATTTTTCCGCCTTCCTGAGTGTAATTAATGGCATTGGTGATAAGATTCCCAAAGATGCTTTCCAGAGCAATGGGATCGGCCGTGAGCTCGGGAAGCGGTTCTTTTGGGAGTTCAAGTGAAATAGACTGGTTCTTTTTTCTCGCCTCGGTTTTTAAAAAATCTACAATGTTTTCAAGGAGATCTTCTAGCCGGACCGGTTGAGGCTCATGGCAGATAATCCCTTCCTCAATACGGGAAAGATCCAGAAGATCTCCGATCAAAGCAATCAATCCCCTGGTTTTTTCTTTGGCACGGGCAAGTATATGCTGGTCTTGTGCAACGTTTTCACCGACCATATCCCTGATTACCAGGGCAAGCTGCTCGTGGATCGTCGAAAGCGGTGATCGCAGTTCATGGGAAACCTTTGCCACAAATTCCGATTTAAGCTGATCCAAAAGCTTCAGGGCGGTGATGTCAACAACATTTAGAACTGCTCCAAGGCATTCCTTTCTCTCACCTAAGACCGGCTGTCCGGTTGCCATAAGATATTTTTCATCTGAAAGAGAAAACTCATAATCAGGAATATCATCGTAGTCCACATGTTTTCCCTGCGAGATTTCCGTTACAAGATTACAAAGTTTTTTATCCGGAACATAGTCTTCTATGGGGTTGCCCGTTTTCAAGCCGGGATCAAGATCGAGAAGCTGTCTGAAGGCCGGATTCATCAAGACCACCTGGCCCCTGGAATTTGTCACAACCACACCGCTCGGAAAAGATTCTAAAATAGTATGTATGCGGCTTTTCTCTGTATCCAGATCAGACAGAGTCCTTCTTCTTTCCTCCTCCAGCTTTTCAGCCTCCCGCCTGAGGCTAATCTTTTCCCAGGCGCGATTAACTACAATACGTAATTGATCCGGCTCAAAGGGTTTAGAAATAAAATCGTAAGCGCCCCGCTTCATGGCTTCAGTGGCTGTTTCTACCGTGGCATATCCTGTGATCACGATGACCTGAATTGCCTCATCCAGCACACGAATGTGTTTGAGAACCTCCAGTCCGTCCATGCCCGGCATCTTCAAATCTAGAAGCACAATGGAAGCTTTCTCCTTTGCCAGTACAGCCAGTCCCTCATCCCCGCGGGAGGCCTTCAGAACCTGAAAACCGATTCGGGTAAGGATTCGTTCAGATGCATCCCGAATATCCGCTTCATCGTCCACAACCAATACTATGGCGTCAGGTTTTATCTCCACTTTCTTCTCCTTGGTTTTCCTTGTCTGCAACGGGAAGCTCAATAAAAAATGTACTTCCTTGTCCCGGCTTGCTTTTTGCCATGATATTGCCGCCGTGATTTTTCACGATACTGTAAGCCAGACTGAGACCCAGACCGGTCCCTTTTCCCTCTTCCTTGGTGGTGAAAAATTGCTCAAAAATTTGGGGAAGAAACTCTTCAGGTATTCCGATACCGGTGTCGGATATCTCGATGCAAATTCTGTCTCGATCCGGCAAAAGACTGCTTTTTACCGTAAGCTTCCCTTTTCCTTCCATGGCCTGGGCGGCATTGAGAATGATGTTCATAAATAAATGGTTCAGCTGCTGAATATCAGCCTGTACAGGTGGAAGTGAAGCGTCCAGATCTTTTACGATATCTATATTCTGGAACAGGATCTGGTTTTCGAGTAAAAACAGGGTTCGGGAAACCGCCTCGTTGACGTCATGGGGTCGCATTAAATGGCGGGTCTGTCGAGTGAACTCCAACATTTCCTTCACCGTATCACGGCATCTTTGGGCATCTTTCAGAATGCGGTCTAAATCTTCTTTGGCCCTTTCTTCCAAGTCATATTCTTCCTGGATAAGCTTGGCAAACAGCGTAATTCCCCCCAGGGGGTTGTTTAATTGGTGGGCGACTCCTGCGGCCAGTTTTCCCAAAGAAGACATCTTTTCCGCCTGCAGGAGCTGAAGCTGGGTTTTTTGCAACTCATCTTTCATTCGAAGTTGTTCACGAAGATCGTGAAAAAAACCGATGGTTGCCACTTCCCGGCCCTTTTCATAAATTATGGATGCATTCAGCTTGATGGGGATGATTTCACCGTTTTTAGTTATAACATCTGTCTGATATAATTTGAGTTTTCCCTTTCCGCCGTATTTCTCACTTCTGAGGTTTCGCATAACCCTAAACACTTGCTTGCCGGGGTAAATATCTCGAACATTGAGACTATTAAGCGCTTCATCTTCAGTGTATCCGAAAACCTTACTGGCCGGATCATTGAAAATAAGAATCTTGCCTTTTTCATCCGCGGCAATAACGCAGTCCACAGAGCTGAAAATGAGATTCCGCAAAAAGGCATTGGAACGATGTAACTTTTCTTCAAGTCCTCCTCTGGTGGGAAGATCAAAATCCATGCTTACAAAGGCTTCAATGTCATCTCCTGAAAAGATTGGATATGCAAAATAACAAGGCATTTCATCCAGATCTAAAGAGTTTCCCTGCTTGGGCGTTAAGGCGGGTCTTCTTTTCTTCTTAGCCTCTTTTATCGAACAATTATTACAGGGTAAAGAACGGCTGTATAACACTTTGTAGCAGTGTTGCCCGATAATTCCAGACTCAGTTGTCCCATTAAACCGTGAGCTTGAAGCCAGGATTTTGTATTCCGGTGAAATCACCATGAACCTTCTGCCGAAAGCGCCAATCGCCTTGAGCAAATAATCTTTCTCTGTATCTTTATCCATATCACGCTCCATCTCAGCACATCTAAAACTCAATGGGCTTGTATCAGATGGTTTAAAAATTATCAGGGTGGGACAGGTAAATTGCCAAGTTAAGTTTCGCCAAACTCCTTAACAATCAATCATATCCTCCATCGGAAGTCAACCGAGTATTCACATTTTTACCACCACAAAAAGCGATATTTTCAGATAGTTGTGTGAAGGTTAAGCAACTTAACCGTGTTACTGGTTGCGGATTTCAGGCAAAAGATAAACAGAATTCATAAAATTCTGGAACGTTAAAATAATGGACCATTTGGATTCGACTTGACCTGTTAGAAAATGAGCGATATAAATTAAACGATTAAATCATGAAAGAAAAAAATCAAACAAACAAATATGGTACCGAAAAATCGCTTTTTTTGACCGATGGAATGGCCCATGCCATTAATCTGGCGATCGTGGGCGGAGGCAGAGCCTGTAAATTCTTCATAGAGCTTCTCCAAAGTGAACCATTGCCTTATTTAAACATTAATATATTGGGGGTTTGTGACGTCAACTCGGAGGCTGAAGGTTTTGTTCTGGCCAATAAACTGGGAATATATACCACCCATAATTTTAAGGACCTTTTCAAGATAAAAAATCTCAATAGCATCATTGATCTGACCGGCAGCAGAGAAGTGTGGCTCGAAATCATACGCTTCAGACCTAAAAAGGTCGGATTATTGGAACACAACATCGGCGGTTTAATGAGAAGACTCTTCGACGTTAATCAGAGCCTTGAATCAGCAGAACGGCAATTGGTTATTGAAAAGACATTTTCAGACTTTCTTATTCAGCAAAGTACGGCTGCAATTGTGATTTTAAATACAGATTTTACGATCATTGAAACAAATGACGCATACTTAAAGGCTGTAAATAAATCCAAAGAAGAGGTTATTGGTGCAAACTGTTACGAAATCTCCCATGGGTTCAGTGCACCGTGTTCGAGTTCACATCCCGAATTGGAATGCCCCATGGTGGAAACTCTGAGAACCGGTATATCTGCACATGTTATCCACGAGCATCTATCCCCGGAAGGTCAACCAACATACTGCAACATAGTCACTTATCCTTTAAAGGATCAAAACGGTGAAATTTTTCGTATCATTGAGGTATGGAGGGATATCACAGAGGAACTGTCACACCGATGGGATAAGCGGGTCAAGGAATTAAAGTCTGATTTTCAAAAACTGATCCAGGAAGATCGCATGATCTCTATGGGCAAACTGGCGGCCAGTTGCGCTCACGAAATTAACAACCCCATTCAGGGGTTATTGACATTCAGCCATTTAATGCAGGAAATCATGGCCGAAGGTAAGCCGAGTTCAAAGGATCTGGAGCAGTTTAAAAAATATCTTTCTCTCATGTCCAAGGAATTGGAACGTTGTGGAGATATTGTTTCCGGTCTCCTTTCATTTTCCCGCGAATCCACCATTGAATACAATAATATAGATCTTAACGAAGTTCTCGAGGCAGTCTTAACATTGACGCAACACAAGATGAAACTACAAAATATTCAACTGATTGCTAAACTATCTCCAAAACCTTTAATGGCAAAAGGAGATGCCAACCAATTGCAGCAATGCTTTCTGAACCTGATTTTTAACGCCATCTCGGCCATGCCAGAGGGGGGGCAACTGCACGTTCTTTCCAAACAAGACAAAGCCAAAAAAAAAGCTTGTATAGAAATCCGAGACACGGGATATGGAATCCCTAAAGAGACCCTTGATCATATTTTTGATCCATTTTTCACCACAAAGGAAGCGTGGGAAGCCACCGGGCTTGGACTATCTATCGTCTATGGCATCACAAAAAATCATGGGGGTAATATCAAAATAAATAGCAAGGTAGGGGAGGGGACTTCATTTGTCTTGGATTTCCCCACCCATTAACCTCTTGTGTCCTGTGATGGAGGAAGACTATGGATGAAAAGATGAGTATCATGGTCGTGGATGATGAAGAAATCGTCCGGGAATCCCTTTCCCAATGGTTTAAAAAATACGACCATGTAGTGGAAACTTCGTCATCGGGCTTTGAGGCTTTGGATAAATTGGAAAAGTACCCTTTTCAGCTCTTGTTTGTGGATATAAAAATGCCCGGAATGGATGGCATAGAACTGCTGGAAAAGGTAAAAACAGAATACCCTGATTCCATGGTTGTCATTATCACGGCATATGGATCCATTGAATCGGCGGTAAAAGCCATGAAAATTGGGGCCAGCGACTACCTGCTCAAGCCCTTCAAGCCGGATCAACTTTCCCTTGTAATGGAGAGGATATCGCATCAAAAGAGACTTTTATTAGAGCACGACTATCTGAAAGGGCGTTTGGAGAAAATTAGCCGGTTTGATAACATTATCGGACAGTCTCCTGCAATGGAGGATATTTTCAACCTGATTCCGGAGGTTGCCCAGAGCGACTCTTCTATTCTGTTGATCGGGGAAACCGGTACCGGGAAAGAGTTGGTTGCAAAAGCCATACATGCAAAAAGCCGTCGATCCCATCTCCCCTTTATTGCGATCAACTGTGGTGCGCTACCGGACACCCTGTTGGAAAGTGAACTTTTTGGACATCAAAAAGGGGTTTTCACCGGAGCAACCCAAGCCCGTAAGGGTTTTTTGGAAGTGGTTTCAGGGGGTACACTGTTCCTTGACGAAATTGGAGAGATCAGCCCCAAAATGCAGATCGATCTGCTGCGCGTTCTGGAAGAAAAGAAGATAACCAGTATCGGGAGCAGGGAGCCTGTTGATGTAGATTTTCGACTCATTTCAGCCACCAGCCAAGATTTGGGAAAAGGAATTACCGACGGCTCTTTCAGAGAGGATTTTTTTTACCGCATTAATGTAATCATGATTGACATCCCTCCGCTAAAGAAAAGAAAGGAGGACATTCCCTTATTAATTCAGCATTTTCTTGAAAAGTACGGGCATGAAACCACAAAGAAGGTCGATCGCGTCACCCGTGATGCAATGGAACTCTTAAAACGCTACGACTGGCCGGGAAATGTCAGGGAACTGGAAAATGCCGTTGAAAGAGCTGTGGTGCTTTCCCAATCCCGGACACTCGGGATTAAGGATTTTGCTTTCCTTCGGTCTTCTCCCGCCCCCTTATCAAGGCCTCTATCCCTGCAAGAAGTTGAAAAGCAGCATATTCAACAGATCCTTGAAGAATACGATTGGAATGTGACTCAGGCATCCAAAGCCCTGGAAATCAACCGGGTTACTTTGCATAAAAAGATTAAACGGTTTAATTTGGAAAGGAGGCCTTAGCCCGAATTTTTCATGAGTTCAAAGAAAAGACTCGTCGGCGTGGTTCCTCTTGGAGAAGTTCCCGAAATTGCCTTAAAGGTCATCGCGGCACATATCTCCGGCTATTTGAATCTTTCCGTACAAATCCTGCCACCGCTGGAACATCCTGAGTATGCTCTTGATGAAAAACGGTTTCAGTACAATGCGGGCATTATTCTCAAAGCATTTGAGTCCAAGAGGTTTAAAGATTATGACAAGGTCATCGGTGTTCTTAATTTAGACCTTTTTATTCCCATTTTTACTCACGTCTTTGGCGAGGCAAAACAGGGGGGGAAATTCGCACTGGTTTCGCTGTTCAGACTGCGCAAGAATCCAGATGGCTCTCCCTCCCCATCTTCACTCACTTATGAAAGGGCGGCGAAAGTTGCCCTTCATGAATTAGGCCATCTTTTCAATCTTCTCCATTGCCGGGAAAAAAATTGCCTCATGCATTTCTCAGGAGGTATCCAAGATCTGGATGAGACACCTATTTATCTTTGCAGGTACTGCTCAACTTTTCTTAAAGATCGTCTTTTTCGCCAGTCCGATAATGAAGAATCGCTAAAAAAACTTGATAAAATTCCTTTAAATCTTCTCAGTTCTAAGGAACGTTTTCGCCAGTAAATCCCATCCGAGTTCAGGAAAATTACCGAACACGTCGCTAATGGGCTGACCACCTGTTGCTGCCAGTTGTTCATATTCCGGTCCCATGAGATTCAACAGTTTCTGGCTCTCTTGTTCCATCCACTGAATGCCCTCATTGCCGTAATAGAGACCCTTTAAATTTCTTTTGGGCATATCCGGTTCCAATATGTATAGCCACCCCTCATGGTAAGGATCCTCATGGGTGATTTCGGGATGCTCACGGACCTTATGGTTTACCGCCAGAACCGTACCGGTTACCGGGGACAGGGCTGCAGCTTTATGATCTCCTCGACCGAACGTCAAACCGACCTGATCTTTTGTCAGGGTGGTCCCCAGAGGCGGAAGGGCGAGAAATTGCAATCCACCGAATAACTTCACCAGGAAATCATCAAATCCGACCCTGAGTCGTCCCCCATGATCGAAACGAGCCCAATTGTGGCCCATGTGATAATAATAGCCGTCGGCCATTCGATAACCTGACGCTAAATTGTAGCTGGGCGGATTGTGGAGTTGCTCAAAATCGAGTTCATCCAGCATCTGGTCAAAAGTACAATGAAAACATTCGTAGTTCAGGGGGCAGATCTTCGGGGCATCAATACGTCCGGTTAAGTAATGCCTGCAGGGTCGCTCTGATCCCTGATACCGTGTTTTTAAATGCTCAACCCACGCAGGTTCTTTCCTTTCTGTTTCGGTCTGGCGCCCAGACTCCATTGTACGCCGCATCCCCTTGTCAAAGGGACAATTGTAGCAATCATAGGCATTGTCACATAACCGGAAATTTACAATTCCGGCCTTCATCCAAATACATTCATCTTCAAGCACCTGGAATCCGATAACCCGCTTCTTTTTCTTTTTTTGATTTTTGACACCTATTGTCTTCATTTTAGTAGTCTCCCCTCATTTTAAATGATGATAAATGTTAGTTTCTCTAAATGCAATAAAGATGCCGCATATGAGCAGACAGATTGTTTTGAAGTTTTCCTCCTGAAATCATTGAATTTTTGCTAATCCTTATTACCAAAAATAAAAAAAGGTGGGTTCAGGGAAGAAACGGATGTGATTAAATCGGCTACACATCGAGGCGATATGCTAGAAATAGATGCATATTTATAATTAAAATCAAACTGTTATATTACTGTAGCTTTTTATGCAATGACTGTAGCAATTGTTTACACAAAATCAATAATAATTTTGAGCTTTCACGCTGGAACACCTTTGAAATCGATGAGAAAACCGGTGCAACCAATGTTCCGGGGGTGTTTGCCGGAGGTGATGTGGTGACCGGCCCGGATATCGCTATTCGTGCGATTGCCGCCGGCAAACGGGCGGCTGTAGGCATTCATGAGTACCTGAGGAGCAAGTAAATGATATACGAGAAGGAAACACGCTATATTATACCGTTCGGTGATGTACCGTCTCCACGGGCAGAAATGCCGGAGATTTCGGTGGATGAAAGAAGAGAAAATTTTACGGAAGTAGAGACCGGTTTTCCTGAAGACATGGCTATTCAAGAGGCCAGGCGATGCCTCAGTTGCCGGCGCTGTCTGGGCTGTGCCCTTTGCTGGGCTGAATGTAAGCCTGAAGCCATCGATTTTGATATTCCTGATCAAGAGCTGGAATTGGAATTTGACGAGGTCATTATAACAAAAGGCCAGGACAACGCATTTTATCCGTTAAATCCCCAATTGGGTTATGGAAAGTACGCGGATGTGATCACCGATTTACAGTTCGAGCGGATGCTCTCACCGACCGGTCCCTTTAACGGGATGGTGGTTTCGCCTCTGGATGGCGAGATCCCCGGCCATATTGCCGTTGTTCAGGAAGATACAGGAGATGATGAAGCGCATCTTCTTTCCAGCCTGGTACTGGGTGTGAACCAATCCGTCATTGCCCTTGACAAAACAAAAGATCTCGAGATGGTTCTGATCTCCCCTTTATGTCAATCCTTTCAAGAAAAGTTTTTTGCCGAAGCGGAAAAAATCCCGGGGCTTCAGATTATAGAGGGATCACCGGAATCGGTTGAAAAGGAACGTGATGCCAAAGAACCTTTGCTTCTTAAATATTCAGCAAATGGTGAAAATAAACAAAAAACCTTTGATTTAATAGTTATCCTGACAAAACCAAAAATCTCGCCTGAACTGGAATCGTTAAGCAAAAAGCTCAAACAAGACATCGTATAATCCGAATCCATAACTTATTGAGAACTTATCCGAATCCTTTGTAGAAGTGGTTTCAAAACCTCCTCTCAGGCCCAATTTCTGTGTTGGGGCGGGGGATTCAATACTCGAAATATTACATTCCTACCTTTGAATCCCTGGCCCCGCCTTGACTTTGAACCTGATTTGTATAGGGGTGTTAAAACTGAAGGCCCAAAATTGTTATAACTTGCCGGCAAAAATGCCGACAACTGATTTACAATGGGTTTACAACATCCGAAATGTGGGTTTTATCAAAGATGTTTTGATAAAATTATTTTGTGCAAATTTTTTTATTTTTATCCAAATCATATACGTAGGAGTGATGAACGACAATTATATTTAAGGTTCATCGACAATTAAAATTGCGGGTCGGCGACAATTAGAATTGAGGTTTCCGAACAACCAATAGATAATCCTGTGTTCTGAAAAAAATGACAAAGGAGGACACAGGGTGGTTACAGATCAAC